>JANLWR010000046.1:0-3239 GCA_031364625.1 Deinococcales bacterium
CGCGGCTGCTCGAGATTTCCCGCGAGCGTTAAATCTGCGCCTTCCAGAAAGTACAACCTCGAGCGGATTTCTGCGGGTTTTGGTGGGTTTTTCAATTCGACTTCGACGCGGTAGGTGGGCATTTTTTCTCCATTCAAAAAGGGAATTCTCACGCTCCCTCTCATCCCCAACCCTTCTCTCCTGGGAGAGAAGGGAGATTCAGCGCTAACGATTTATTGGGTGCAATTTTTCTAAGGCTAAGTTTGTACTTTCAACAATCAATTCATGTTCTGCTTTATGGATTTTATTTGAATAACTCTCGAGGGTATCACCAGCTTCAAACGGAACTTCTCGAGTGGCAATCGGTTCGCCAGCATCTAAATCTTTGATCACATGATGTACCATACAGCCCGAACGTGTAATCCGACCCTCGAGCCACGCTGCAAACGCATCTTTGATACCGTGAGCGCCAGGAAATTCTCCAGGCAACGCGGGGTGCAAATTGATGATCCGATCAGGAAAACGATCTATCAACGCGCCAGAATCAATGTGCATCCAACCTGCGCAAACCAACAAATCAGGCTCAAACGGAGCAATGCTCGAGGCTAAATCGGCGTCGTATTCTTCCCGAGTTCGACCAGCATCACGGTACGGTTTTAAAGGAAAGTATAAGGTTTTGATGCCCGCGTTTTTGGCTCGCTCGAGTCCAAAGGCGGCTTTGCGATTGGAAACCACCAGCACGATTTCGGCATTTAAAACGCCTGTATTCGCCGCGTCAATCAAAGCTTGCAAATTCGAGCCAGAACCCGAAATCAAGACCGCCACTCGAGGTTTGTTCACGCGTTCTCCTCGAGAATCACATCCACCAAATTACTGGCAAGACCCACGTAGGTTTCTGGACGCAACTCGAGTAGGCGGGTTTTGTCGGTTTCGGGAATCTCTAGGCTTTGAATAAATTCGTGCATGATGGCTTCGGTCACGGTTTCGCCGCGAGTCAGGTCTTTCAGGCGCTCGTAACCGCCTTTGAGGTTGTACTTGCGCATGACCGTTTGCACGGGTTCGGCGAGGAGCGCCCATTCGTGCTCGAGATCGGCTTGAATCGCGCTTTGGTTGACCTCGAGTTTGTTGATGCCACGGCTCAAACTGCTTAATGCAATCATGCCGTGCGCGATGCCAACGCCAATATTTCGCAGGGCGCTCGAGTCTGAAAGATCACGTTGCAACCTCGAGATTTGCAGTTTTGATGCGAGGTGATTCAGGGTTGCGTTTGCCAGCCCAAAATTCGCCTCGGCGTTCTCGAAATCAATTGGGTTAACCTTGTGCGGCATGGTGCTCGAGCCAACCTCGCCAGCGATCACGCGTTGCTTGAAATAACCAACAGAAATATATTGCCAAACATCTTGCGCGAAACCCAGCGCGATTTGGTTAAAACGCTGTGTGGCGTGAAACAATTCGGCAATATAATCGTGTGATTCGATTTGCGTGGTCAGCGGATTGAAGGTCAAGCCAAGGGTGTTCTCGACAAAATCTTTGGCAATATGTTGCCAATTCGCTTCAGGGTACGCGCTGGTGTGAGCGTTAAAATTCCCGACCGCTCCAGCAAATTTACCCAAATACTCGAGGCTGGTGATTTGCTTTAACTGACGCTGCCAACGGTAAACAAAGACCGCCAATTCTTTACCCAACGTGGTCGGAGAGGCGGGCTGCCCGTGGGTTCGCGCCATCATCGGCAGGTTGCGGGTTTCTACCGCCAAGCTCGAGACGGCACTGACCATGTTTTGCGCGGCGGGAAGCCAATGATTCTTAACCGCATCGCGCAGCATCATGGCGTATGCCAAATTGTTGATGTCTTCACTGGTGCAGGCAAAATGCACGAACTCGCCCAGTTCAATCAAACTCGAGACTTGCAACTTCTCGCGGATGTAATACTCGACGGCTTTGACATCGTGCTTGGTGGTGCGTTCGATGTGTTTGATCCAGTCCGAATCCTCGAGCGAATACGAGGACAGCCACTCATCAAGAAACGCGTTTTCCTCGCTCGAGATGGCGCGAATGCCCTCGAGTTTGGAGTTTGCCAGATACCGCAACCACTCGAGTTCGACATGCACGCGGTATTTCATGAGGGCGTGTTCGGACAGCACTTCGGACAGGCTGCCGGTGGCGTTTTCGTAACGACCATCGATTGGGGAAATACTGCTCAAACTCATTCGGAAATGCTCCAATCTTCAAAGCGTAAACCCGTCACCCTCGAGTATTCGCGGGTGTTTGCTGTGACCATGACAAATCCTTGCGCCAAGGCTGTTCCCGCGATCAATGAGTCATATTTTCCAATAGGCTGACCTGTGCGTTCTAGTTCCGCTCGAATGGTTGCTGTGACTCGCGCTTCGGTATTTGCAAATGGCACAACTGTAATTTCTGCAATCAAATCAAAAATCCGTGTTCCGAATTTGCGACGACTGGCAGGATTTTTTGCAAAACCAAATTCGATTTCCATCAACGTCAAGCTACTGACCGCCAAAGAATCCAGTGTTTGCCCAGTTAATCGCTCACTGACTGCATCGTGCTCACGAGCATACAAACTAACAATGTCGGTATCAAGTAAATACCGCATTATTGACGAGGCTCTTTTTCCTCGAAAGGATCACGAAAGTCATCCAATTCCTGAATTCTTGGAAAAGGATCAGGCTCGAGATGCGCATTGGGATTGCGTTTTTTTAAATGTTTCAGCATTTTAGCTGACCATGTGGAGGCTTTCTGCTCGAGCCGGGTCAGTTGAACAGCAGGTTTACCGTTTCTGGCAATCACAATATTTTCGCCGTTCTCGACAGCTTCTACAAGTTTGGAGAGGTTGGTTTTGGCTTCGTGCATGTTGACGATTCTGGGTTGGTTTTTCTCCAGTGTTTTGGGCATGTTTTCACCTCAAGATGATCTTAGCTAATCTTAGCCAATTAAGCAATTTCGTGTAGGGGATGGTTGTAGGGGATGGTCTCAGACCATCCCCTACGGTTTACATCAACACAACCGCCTCGGTCTCTCGAGCCTGAATTTCGCCGACCAGATAACATTCGTCTGGCAAAATCTCAAGCGCTTTTTGGGCGTCTTGTTTGGCGACAACCGCAATAAAACCGATGCCCATGTTGAAGGCATGAAACAATTCGCGCTCGTTAATCGCGCCAAGGGTGGCAATCAAGTTAAAAATCGGTGGTGCGACCCACGAACCTCGAGTAAAAATAGCGCTAACAGTTTCAGGTAGAACTCGA
>JANLWR010000060.1:0-5300 GCA_031364625.1 Deinococcales bacterium
GGTTGATGCGTTCGACCCAAGAGGACGTGTGTTTCTCGAGCGCTTCGCCCGTCAGTCCTGTGGGTTCGTGGCGCACACAGACGGTTTGCAGCGGCACGGGCGCGAGTCGAACCCAGTTTGGCGCGGCATCAACTTGCGCGGCGAGCCACTGGGCGTTTGCCATGTCGCGCCGCAACCGTTCGCGCAACCCTTCCAGTCCGACGCTGCGAATCAAAAACCAGAGTTTGAACGCCCTGGCGCGGCGACCCAGGGGAATACCCCAATCGCGGTAATTTTTGACTTGCCCGTCCTGCGAGGTTTGCAGGTAGCTGGGGTTGGTGCTCATGACGCGAACAAGATGCTGGCTGTCACGCACGTAGTAAAGCGTGCAGTCAAAGGTCGCACCGAGCCATTTGTGCGGGTTCAGAACAATCGAATCTGCGTTTTCAACCCCCGCCCATAAATTCTGGCATTCGGGAACAATCATGGCGCTGCCCGCCATCGCCGCGTCCACATGTAACCAAACCCCGTATTTTGCGGCGATGCTCGAGAGTGGCGTCAGTGGGTCAATGGCGGTGCTGGTGGTCGTACCAACGGAAGCCACAATCGCACACGGCAGATTTCCAAGCTCGAGATCGTGCAAAATCGCAGCCTCGAGCGCTTCTGGAATCATGGCAAAATTTTGGTCGGTGTCAACGCTGCGCAGGTTTTCGCGTCCGAACCCTGCCAGCAGCACGGCTTTTTCGATGCTCGAGTGGGCTTGACTCGAGACGTAAACAATCAAACGTTTGGCTTCGGCTTGAATGCCGCCACGGTTGAGGCTGTAATTCGAGGTTCGCTCTCGAGCGCACATCAGCGCCAACAGGCTGGTGCTCGAGGCGGTGTCTTGAATCACGCCCTGCCAAGCGGGGGAAAGTCCAAGTGCTTGCCGCATCCAGTCGGTCATGACCTCCTCGAGTTCGGTCAACAGCGGGCTGGATTGCCAGTTGAGTCCCAACTGCCCAAGTCCAGAACTGACCAGATCACCCAGCACGCCCTCCAAGCTCGAGTTGGCTGGAAAGTAGGCAAAATAACGCGGGTGTTGAAAGTTGGTCAGCGCGGGTTTGAGTTTCTCGAGGTCGCTTACCAAACCCTCGAGATGATCGCCCTTTTCGGGTGCGTTGGCTGCAAATTGCGCTTGCACCTCGCCAGGTTTGAAGCTCGAGAGTACGGGCAGGGTTTCGATTTGGTCACGGTAATTGGCGATGAAGTCAATCAATTCGTGACCGAGCGTGCGGAATTCGTCGGTGGTCATGAAAGAAGTATATTCTGAGTTTGCACTCGAGATTTTTATTGTGGCGCGAGTTCGCGTCCAAGTTGATTGAATTGCTCCGCCACCTCATCCAGAATATTGCTGCGCGGCATTGGGTTTTCGCTGACTTCACGCACCAAAAAAGGACCTGGGTCAATGGGTGCGTCGTTCAAACGAACCTCAAAATGCAAGTGTGGTCCTGTGGAATTTCCGGTCGAACCGACCAGCCCAATCTCGTCACCCAAGTAAACTTCTTGCCCAACGCTGACTTCGATGCTCGAGAGATGCCCGAACAAGGTTTTAAGTCCGTTGCCGTGATCGACGATCACGTGCAAACCGTAACCGATGCTCGACATGCCCGCCGTGACGACCACACCGTTGGCGGTGGCGGCAATTGGTGTGCCCGTTGCGGTGGCAAGGTCCCAGCCGGTGTGGCGCTGCAATTTGCGGTTGAACGGGTTTAAACGGTAGCCAAAGGTCGAACTGATGTCACCGTTTAACGGAAATCCGCTCGGGATCGAATCCAAATCCGCTCCTCGAGCTTCCAAAGACGCAATGCCTTGCTCGCCCAGGCGGTTTAACCCAACGATGGCGACGTCGGTGGTTTGTTGGTTGCTGACATCCTCGAGCGGTTGCGTTTCGGCGTTGGCGCTGCCGACGCTTTGCATTCGTTGCAATTCGCCTTTAAAACTGCCAACTTTGCTCGAGAGTTCGTTGGCATAGGCTTGGGTTTTGACTTTTTGAACTTGCTCGAGTTTGATCTTGGCGGTTAAGGCTTCAATTTTGGTTTTGGCTTCAAGCTTTAAACCTTTGACTTGATTGGCTTTAATATGAACTTTTTGGTTCAAAAAACTGTTCTGGGCTTTTAAACGCTCGATTTTCTCGAGCGCAACCAGGTTTTTGTGTTGGGCGTCAAAGGCGATAAAACCAACGCCTGCCATGCCAGCCACGGCGAGCAAAGCAACGATCAAACGGTTTCGCGCCAAGTTTAGAGGGGTTTTGACGGGTTCTGATAAGTGAATCTCGAGCACGCCCAACAGAATACAAGATTTTGATGCGTCAAAGTTAGAAACTTCACATTGGCGTTAATGCTCATGCCGAATCCCACCCTCGCCGTGAACATGTCCATGCTCAAGTTCGCTGGGTTCGGCAGGTCGGACGTGCAAAATCTTAATCTGGTACTCGAGTGTTTTTCCTGCGCGTTCATGGTTAAAGTCCACGGTTATACTGTCCTGCTCGAGTTTGACCACTCGAGCGACCAGTGGTTTGCCGTGTTCGTCTTGGGTGTAAAAACTTGCGTTTAGCTCGAGGTTGGTGTTCGCTGGAAAATCTGATTTTTGGGCAGTATGCACTTTCCTAAGGTCGTAAATCCCGTACGCATTCTCGAGTGTCGTCTCAAATTCTGTGCCAGTCTCACGCCCAATCAGCAGCGTTTCGAGTCCAACGGGTAAACTTTTGGCGTGTCCCATCAGAATGGTTTGGGCTTCACCCTCGAGCGAACGTTCCACAATATTGCCATCAATGCTTAAACTCCACTCGAGTTTGACCACGCTGTGCTGATCTATTTTCATGTGATCTCCAAATTGTACCGAATCTGATTGTACTGGACAATCATTGTGGATGGTTCAAGAAAGTGCTTCCATGCCTGCCAGGCTTGACGTACCCCAATCGGAGGGGATTTCTCGAGTTGGTCTTCGCGTGGCTTGAACGTTGAAAGCTGCCAGCGTTCGTACTCGAGGATCAAAGACTCGAGTTTTTCAAATCCAGACCCAAAAGCAATACGTTCAAGCCTGGGTGGTTCTGGTGCGAAGTACATGTTGCCCGAGTGGTAAAACCGTTCTGTTCCTCGGTGGTACAGCAGGTGCTCAGTCTCGAGCCATAAACCGTTGGCGTGTAAGTGCAAGGCGTTTTTGCTGTAAACGCTGGACTTTTTACCGGCGTTGCTGGGGCGCTCAAATTTACAAAAGCCGTAAGTTTGCAGAAGGCTTTGTTGCGCGTCCAAACCCCACAACCAGAATTGAACGATCAAAGGGTTTTGATTCATTTAACCCGCCCGCTCGAGTTCGTTTTCAATAAATTGCGTTTCGCAGCCCTCACCGGGCGTCACCCAAGCTGGGAATGTATCCTCGAGTAAATCCCAAGCGACTTGCCCAAGACTCATTTCTTGACTGGTCAGCAAGGCGTCATTTAGCGCGGTTTCGATTTTTGATTTGTCCATGTTCGCGCCAATAAAAACAATTTCCTGACGGCGGTCGCCGTGTGGCTCGAGCCAAATATCGTTGATATAATTTTCAAACTCTTCATCTTCTAACCATTGCTCTTTGCCAACCGCAGCCCACCAGAATCCCGCCTGGTCAAAGCGTGCCACCCGCGAGGCTTGCGCCCACGAACCCGCTTGATCTGGACGGGTTGCCAGCCAGAAATGCCCTTTGGAACGGATCACGCCCGTAAAAATCTTGCTCGAGAGAAGTTCTTGAAAACGTTTTGGATGAAATGGTTTCCGAGCGCGGTAGACGAAGCTCGAGATGCCGTACTCTTCGGTTTCTGGAGTGTGTTCACCCCGCGTTTCTTTGAGCCAACCTGCACTTTGGGCGGCGACTTCAAAGTCAAACAATTTGGTGTCCATGATGCTCTCGAGTGGCACTTTTCCAAAGCTCGAGTTGATTATGGTTGCGTCTGGATTGAGATGATGCAGAATTCCTTTCAGTCGTTCGAGTTCGTTGGCTTGGCACAAATCGGTTTTGTTTAAAACCAACACGTTGGCAAATTCGACTTGTTCGATCAGTAAATCGGTCACGGTTCGTTCGTCATCCTCACCGAGGCTCTCGCCCGTTTCTTGGAGGGTTTTGGCTTCGTCCCAGTCTCTTAACCAGTTAAAACCGTCAACCACCGTGACCATCGTGTCAAGCCTGGCAATGTTCGTTAATGAGATTCCATTCTCATCTTCAAAAGTAAACGTCTCGGCGACGGGTAAGGGTTCGGAAATCCCTGTGGATTCGATCAACAGGTAATCAAAACGTCCCTCTTTGGCAAGTTTACCAACCTCGAGCAGCAAATCTTCGCGCAGGGTACAGCAAATGCAGCCGTTGCTCATCTCGATCAGTTTTTCATCGACCCTCGAGAGTCCCGCACCGCCCTCCCTGACCAGTTGGGCGTCAATGTTGATTTCGCTCATGTCGTTGACAATGACAGCCACGCGTTTTCCTTCGCGGTTTGCCAGAATATGGTTGAGCAGTGTGGTTTTTCCACTGCCTAAAAAACCTGAGAGTACGGTCACGGGAAGCGGTTTGAAATGGCTCGAGTTCAAAGTCATATTGAGAATATATTCTCAATAAGGATTTCTTGCAAGTCCCAAAACGGCATCACCCCACCAATCCAACAACCCAAAACAGGTACACTCAGCACACCTCGAGCCAAACTCTGGGTTAAACGCAAGGAGTTCAACGTGTTCCAATTTAAACAACGTATTCCGGTCACCGTTGTCGGCGGCTTTCTTGGGGCGGGCAAAACCACGCTCGTCAATCACCTGATCAAAACGGGCGGCAAACGTTTTGGCGTGATCGTCAACGAATTTGGGGACATCAACGTGGACGGGGCGTTAATTGAAAATCTTGAGGCAGACGAAGACGGCGTGACCGAATTTAGCAACGGCTGTTTGTGCTGTGTCGGACGCGACGATCTTGCCGAAGCCATGATTAAACTCGCCATGCGCAAAAATCCGCCCGAGCATTTGTTGATCGAACTTTCGGGTTTGGCTGACCCCGTGCCGGTGGCGCAGACTGTACTCGACCCGCAACTTCGCGGTTTGTTCGATCTGGACAGCATCATTGGTGTGGCAGATGCTCGCAACCTCGAGCGAACGCTGTCCGATGTTCCTGAAGGCGCGGTGCAACTTGCGTATGCCAGCAACATTGTGCTGAACAAAACCGATCTTGCCGATGAAGCACAACTCGAGACGGCTCGCGGTTTGTTGCGAGGATTGAATCCACTCGCGCATCAAACTGAAACCCAGAATGCCAGCGTGGATGCT
>JANLWR010000109.1:0-2310 GCA_031364625.1 Deinococcales bacterium
TCTAATCACACCTGGCAGCACGTGCGATCCTAGACTCCGAATCGTGGCAATTTTCAGGGTCACTTTTAGACCGTCACGCTCGAGTTGTGCCTCTTGCTCGAGGGCTTCGATGGCGGTCAGGGCATTTCTGGCGTGATCTAAGATTCGTGTTCCGAAGGGTGTGGGTTTTGCGCCTTGGCGTCCGCGCTCGAGCACCCGTTTTCCAAGTACACTTTCCAGTTCGACAATCGCATGGGACAGCGTGGATTGTGATTGGTTTAATTGCAAAGCCGCCTCGGAGTAACTGCCCGTTTCGCAAATTTTAAGCATTGTTCTGAGTTGTGAAATGGTGACTTTGGCATCGCTGAGAATCATAATTCCATCATTAAACAACACTATTGGAAGTTCTATCGAATCCTTGCATACATAGCACCTTGCGCCGCCCGAAAATCAATTGTTGTTTGTCTTGCTCAAGCCTAAACTTTATCTCAGAAAGCGAGGCAGGAAAATGATTTCAACAACTCAGAACGTGTATCTCGAGGTGGTCGGTGAGGCAAACGAGGCAGCCTTCAAAAACGCGTTTGGCAACCTTGAAGCTCGAGTTTTACCCTATGCCAGACTTGGTGATTTTACCTTGCAAGTTTCGGTTTGCGCCGATGCGATCAAGCAACTGGTGTTTAAAGACGTGAAAGTGCAACTCGAGAAACTTGGTTTTACGGTGCTCGGGGCGCATTAAATTCTAGGCTTCATCTGTTCTCAGTTTTGGCACGTACACTGTTTCAATGAAGTTCCGCCCCCGTCAATTGCGTCAACTCGAGCGTTTCACTCGCGCTCGGGTTGTGCCTTTTGTGCTGGCTGTACTTGTTGTTTGGTTTGGCTCGAATGCGTTTCTCGAGTCGGCGGCGATGCAAGTCACGCACCATCATGCTTGCAATGAGCTTTTAACAAAACCCAGTTCAGAACACTCGAGCGGCAAAAATCAGCTTCATGAGCACTGTCAATTTTGTTTTGCACCCGCGCTGGCGTCTGGTGTTCCGAACAAATTCAGTCTCTCTCGCTTGACCGTCATTGAAAGTTTGAAACTCGAGTCTCGTTTTCAGATTGTTTTCAAGTTTTTTAACCATCAACTTGCTGCCCCTCGAGCGCCACCAGTTCAAACGTTTTCGGTTTGAAATTCGGTTTAAAGCGTTCTCACTCGAGGTTTTCTCGAGCTGTTTGAAGGGGTATTTATGAAAAAGTATTTTGTGGCATTGGCTGGTCTTTTGGCAACAACAATGGTTTCTGCGGTTTTGGCTCATGCCACTGTTAAATCCGAGATGGGTTTATCAGAATCCAAAGCAGGATCGTCTGAAACGTACCGCTTGCAAGTCCCAACTGAAAAACCCCTCGACACGACCGAGGTCAAATTGTTTGTGCCGACAGGTTTGACCATTTCGACGTTTCAAACCCTGGCTGGTTTCGAGCGCAGCGTTGAAAAAAATGCAGACGGCATTATCACCACCGTGACCTGGAAAGGCAAAATTGGACAGCAAGAATTTCAACGGTTCTTGTTTCGGGCTAAAAACCCAGCCCAACCCACCACGCTCTTGTTTAAGGTTTACCAAACCTACAGCGATGGCAGCATCGTGAAATGGGAAGACGAAGACTCCAAGGGCAAAAATCCAGCTTCCCGAGTCGAAATTAAGTAATGACCTCAAGATTTTTGCACACAACCCTGGTCAGCTTTTTGCTGGCTGGGGTGGTGCTGGCGCATTCGTTTTTATCCAGCAGTTCGATTCCGGCAAATAGCATCTTAAAAACCATGCCTGAACACTTGACGCTCGAGTTTACTGAACCGCTCGAGGTTGGGTTTTCGAGCTTTAAAGTTTACAAACTCGAGACGAAAACAACCAACATTGACAAACTGAAACTCGAGGCGCAGGCATTGGTGGCTCGGGTTTTGGCACTCAAAAATGATTTAACAAAACGTGCCGATGCGGGTCTTGAAACCAGCGCCAGTGAAGCCGCACTGGTCAAACTTAAACTCAAAGCAAATCTGAGATCGGGAATTTACGTCGTGATGTACCGCGTGCTCAGTGTGGACACGCACATCACTCAAGACTTTTTTACCTTCAGTATCTCGAGCAATTAAAAGGAGCAATCATGAAAAAAACTTTCTTGTTCGTCCTCGCCGCCAGTATCGCCTTTGTTGGAATCGCGTTCGCGCATTCAAAAGAGCTTTGGGTACCGGCGACGATCAGGTTGCTCCATACGGTCCGGTGCTCAAACAACGGATAGTGCTGCGCCACCACTCCCACCATGCCGCGTTCCACCGGCTTGCCCGGATGCCCG
>JANLWR010000112.1:0-4506 GCA_031364625.1 Deinococcales bacterium
GGGTTTCACCCACCGAACGCGCTGCCCAAAAAGTTGCAAGTGCTCAGAAACTCGCCGACATTGCCTCAAGGCGCGAAAAATCCAAACCCGACGCCCCAGGTATTGCCGACTCGAACGTTGGCGAACGCATCAACTCGAGCGACGTGCCGTTGCAGGGCGGTATCCCGATTCAAGTGCCTGGCGTGGCATTCCTCGACCCGTTCCAAGCCTCGGGTTTTGACGCCGCCGCCTTTGACCGCAACGCTCGAGATCGGGCGCGAATCATTGACGAGGCGTTTGTGAATTTCGGTCTGAACGCCAAAGTGGTCGATTTTGCCCGAGGTCCAACCGTCACCCGTTACGAAATTGAACCCGCTCCAGGCGAGAAAATCTCGAGAATCGCCAGCGTGCAAAATGATCTGGCACGGGTCTTGTCGGTCGGTGGGGTGCGAATCGAAGCGCCCGTGCCAGGCAAAAGCGTGATCGGCATTGAAGTGCCAAACTCGGAACGCGAACCGATCACCTTCAGGGCTGGCATCGAGTCTGAAAATTTCCAGAAACGCAAAGCCAAATTGCCATTGCTGCTGGGTAAAAGCATTGACGGTGACATGCTGATCGAAGACCTGGCAAAAATGCCACACCTCTTGATTGCAGGCAGCACGGGTTCGGGTAAATCGGTTTGCGTCAATACACTGATCATGAGTTTGCTGTTTCGTTACCTCCCCACAGAACTGCGCTTTGTGATGGTAGACCCGAAAATGGTCGAACTCACGCCATACGACGGCATTCCGCACCTGGTACGCCCCGTTGTCACCAACCCGAACGATGCGGCTGGCGTGCTTTTGGGCTGCGTGGCGCACATGGAGCGCCGCTACAAAATGATGAGTGAAATTCAAGCCAAGAATCTCGAGCAGTACAACATCAAAGCCAAAGAGGCGGGCGAACCCGAATTGCCGCATTTGGTCATCATCATCGACGAGCTTGCCGACCTGATGATTACCAGTCCCAAGGAAGTCGAAAGCTCGATCATGCGTCTGGCGCAGATGGCTCGAGCCACAGGAATGCACCTGATCCTTGCCACGCAGCGCCCCAGCGCCGACGTGATTACGGGACTTATCAAAGTCAACATTCCCGCCAGGGTTGCCTTTGCCGTCTCGAGCGGCATCGATTCGCGCACGATTTTGGACTGCATGGGCGCAGAACGCCTGACGGGGTACGGCGACATGCTCTTTAACCGCCCAGGACTGTCCAAACCCATGCGTTTGCAAGGACCGTACATTTCGGAAAACGAACTTGCCCGCATCACCGAATTCTTGCGCCGACAATTTTTTGACGATGATTTCGGCGAAAGCTACGGCAGCGACTTTGACGGCGTGACCGAAGCCGCCCCAACCTCCAAACTCGAGCCAATCGATTACAGCGACCCTTTCATCAAAAAAGCCGCCGAGGTTGTGATCGAAGAGGGTTATGCCGCCGTCTCGAGGTTGCAGCGCCGTTTAAGCGTGGGTCATGCCAGGGCGGGCAAACTGATCGATGCGCTCGAGGCGATGGGGATTGTTGGACCGTACAAGGGCAGCAAAACCCGTGATGTGCTGGTTGCCAGGGATCAACTTTCAGAATACTTTGGATGAAAATTGCAATTGAAATTGTGATGAGACAATTGGAATTCACGGTTGTTGGGTTTTACCCGAAAGTAGATTTGTGTTTTGAATATACTGATTACGATCCATTTTATTCTTATGATTATGTGTGAATTAACAGTTTTTCAAACAGCAAAACTTCGTGAACTCGCGGAGATTCAACGGAAGTGGGGCTTGGATTATATCCAGGCATCTCTTATCAAGGATTTTACCAGCACAAAAATGTTTACAAAGCTCGAGGTTAACGGTTTAATCCACAGGGTTAAACGGAAGCACCGAGAAAAGGATACTGTCATCAAATGGCATATCCAAATAACCCCAAAAGGGTTACATCATCTGGAAGTCCTTGACTTTCAGAATGCTGGTCGGAAACTTTAAGGGTTTCCAAAATCGAGTTGTAAATCAAAGATTTACAACTCGTTCTTTTATTGAATTTACTGCGCTACAGAATTCGTTCGTGTTTTTGAAAATTCAAATTGTCGTTATGCTTGCATTGTGATTGACTTTCTTAATCGAGTTTAAAACCAAATCGTGAGGCTCGAGTTTCATGTATTTATGCTTGAATGGTGGACGTGAACGACCAAAACCCTGAAAACATAATCTCGAGTTACCCGCTGACCATTGGTTTGCTCGGCTTGTTGGCTGTGTTGTACGTGCTCGAGGCGAGTTACGGCGGTTTTAATTTTGCCAACATTGGCAACGGCGCGAGCATTGATGCGCTGGTGAAATACGGCGGCAATGCCCACGATTTGGCGGTTTCTCAATCCGAATGGTGGCGTTTACTGACCGCCACCCTACTTCACGGCAGCCTCGCGCATATCGTCATGAACAGCTTTTCACTCTGGAATTTGGCGCGTCCGCTCGAGAAATCCTTTGGACGCGAAACGCTATTGACGGTGTTCGTCGTCACGGGCATCGCGGCATCGCTCAGTTTTGCACTGTTTGGCTCGAGGAACACGATTTCGATAGGCGCGAGCGGTGCGATTTGCGGAATGCTGGGCTTTTTAATCTCGCACGGCGCACGCAATCTCGAGGAATTGAGTAAACAAATTCAGCGCAATTGGATTAATTTTGCGCTGTTGTTGGTGATCGGGTTTGCCATTCCAAACGTGGACAACTGGGCGCATGGAGGTGGCGTGGTTTCAGGAATTTTGCTGGGTCTAATTTACCCAAGGTTTTCTCGAACCATGCGCATCAACCTGGGAAGACTGAGTGGTGTGCTATTGCTCTCGAGCGCTGTCTGGATTTTCAAACTGGCGCTGCTGGGTTAAATTTTCACGACTTTATACTCGAGCTTGACTGGTTCGACACCGCCAACGGCTTGCAATGTGTCCAAATCTGAGAGCGGTTGATCTCCAGCGCCTTGAAAGACCATGATCTCGAGCGTATCGAGGTCAAAAGTGCAAAGGTTGCCAGTCCAAACCGCACCCAAGTCAATAAAGACATTTTGCCCAATCCGCGTTGGAAAGCCAATCGGCGTATGACCGTGCAAGCTGAACAGCACGCCTTCGGGCACAGGAAATGGACCTTCTTCGGGTCGCGCCCAAACCATAATGTCCTCTAAGCTGCGGTAACCTTTTAACTGACAGGGCGGTGCGGCGTGAACGCAGAAAATATCGCCACGGACGCCTCCCTCGTGCCGGTAGGTAAACTCGCATCGGTTGGCAAAGGCAATTAATTCTGGTGGCAAACCCCAAGGACCAAACGCATCCGACGCGCCGCCCTTGTCAAAATCATCATCCCAACCGCCGTACTCGAGAATCACGGTATCGCCGCCATTTTTGATCCAATTTTCGAGCGAGAGTTTGGCATCGTTGCGCCGCAGGTCGTTGTTCTCGCGCTGGAAACGGTCGTAACACTCATCCACCTCGAGCATGATGGCTTCGTGGTTGCCGCGCAGCAAGGTCATGCGACCCTCGTCGGCAAGTTTGGTTAACAGCCGTATGGCGTCTTTGTTGCGGTGTCCACGGTCCACGGCGTCGCCCAAGAAAACGAATTCGGTATCGCTTGGCGTGTTTGCCACCAATCCCTCGAGCAGATCGGCACGTCCATGAATGTCAGCGATTGCCAATTTCACAAGTTCACCCTGGGTTGATTACGGCTCGAGGGGCGGTTTGGTTTCATGGGTACAGTTTAACGCAAACAACGCAATTAACGGCGAGCAAATAGAAAATTGGGTTTCTCCAAGTTGGCAAAACGGCGTAAAATCTTAACATGACCATTTCAATTCCAAATTCAAGTGCTCAATCCGAATCTCGAGTTCTCAAATTGCAGGGTTTGAAAGTCGTTTTTGTGGTCGCCGATGAAGTCGAAGACCTCGAGTATCACGTGCCGAGAATGCGGCTTCTCGAGGAGGGTGCAACGGTGGTGACGGCGGCTTTAAAACCTGGGACTTATGTCGGTAAGGGCGGTTTGGGCGTGACGGCGACACTTGCAACGGCAGAATTGCGGGCAGCGGACTTTAATGCGGTGGTGATTCCTGGCGGTTGGGCACCCGACAAAATGCGGCGCGACCCGCAGCTTTTGGGGTTTTTGCGCGACATGAAAGCCAGCCACAAAATTCAGGCTTACATTTGCCACTCGGGTTGGGTGGCTGCCAGCGCGGGGATTCTCGAGGCTGGACGACCTGTCACGGGCAGTTTGGGTGTCAAAGATGACATGCTTGCCAGGGGGGCAGTTTGGCAGGACGTGGCGGCTTTTAGGGATAACGATTTGGTCTGGGGTCGCGTGGTGGCGGACATTCCAGATTTTTGCCGTGAATTGGTGGCGGCACTCGAGGCTTCGCGTTCAGGCTAACTCGAGTTTTTGTGAATCCACGATTTGCTGCGCGGCGACACACGCCGCGCCGATCACGCCAGCATCGGTACCCAGTTCGGTTTGACGAATG
>JANLWR010000160.1:0-1624 GCA_031364625.1 Deinococcales bacterium
AATTCGGTGTGGTTGCGCACCGTTGCCATTTCGTGATGCTCGAGTTTTTTTGGTTTGGACAAAATTGCCAGGTTGACCGCAATCTTGCCAATATCGTGCAACAAACCTGCCAGTCTTAAGCGCTCGAGTTCTTCGGGCAGCAAACCCAAAGCCCGCCCGATCACCAGCGCGTATTTTGCCACCCGTTCGGAGTGTTCATACGTCTCGAGGTCTTTCTGGTGCAGGTTACGGAGCACAAAACCCGCCACGGCAGAATCCATGACAGAATCGGGCAACTCCGTACCGTTGACATTCCAGATCACGTTGGCATTGTCGGCGCTCAAGGTTTGCATTCTAACCACATTTTTACTCCATCATGTCTCACTTAATTCTTACAGTTAAAAAATGAAGGAAATTTAAGAAAAGTCAGAAGATTGAAACCAAGAGTACAAACTCGAGAAAATCCTGAACCAAGCCAAATCGGGTACGATGCTGCGCGTGCCGAGCCTGACCCTCAAACCCAACCGCGAACGCCGCCTCGAGAATTTTCACCCTTGGGTTTTTAAAGACGATGTTGAAAGCGTTGACGGCAATTTTGAACCTGGCGAGGTGCTCGAGATTAAAGCCGCCAACGGCGCGTTTATGGCGCTCGGTTACGTCAACGCCCGCAGTTCGATTCCTGCCAGAATATTAAGTTTTAAACGTGAAGCCATCAATCTCGAGTTTTACCGCCTAAAAATTCGGATTGCGATTGCCAAACGCGGCAAACTGACCGACACCAACGCCATGCGAATCGTCAACGCCGAATCTGACGGACTGCCAGGTGTGATTGCCGATTTGTTCGGCGATGTTTTGAGCATTCAACTTCGCAACGCTGGAACAGAACGGCACAAGGATTTGATCTTTGAAGCCTTCAAGCTCGAGACCAAAGCCAGCAGCGCATATGAGCGTTCTGACACCAGTGAACGCCAAAAAGAGGGACTCGAGAACCGCACTGGAATCTTGTGGGGTGACGTTCCAGAAACGGTTGCTTTCCTCGAGGATGGGATTAATTTTAGTTTCTCGCCCGTCGGTGGGCAGAAAACCGGGTTTTACCTCGACCAACGCGACAACCGCCGTTTGATGGCAAGTTTGGTGGATGCCTCGAGCAAACTTTTAGATGTTTACAGTTACACTGGCGGTTTCAGTCTTCACGCCGCCGCAAGGGGCGCAAGCGCTTTCGCCGTGGACAAAGACCCAATCGCGCTGCAAGCCCTCGAAAAAGTTGCTCGGGTCAACGGTTTTGACAAGAAAATAAGCTCGAGGTTGGGCGATGCGCTCGAGGTGCTGGATCAACTCTTAAAAGAAAACCGCAGATTCACCCACGCGATCATTGACCCGCCAACCCTTGCCAAACGCAAAGATGAGGTCGTTGCCGCCAAACGCATTTTTACGATTGCCACCAAAAACGTGCTCAGGATGCTCGAGCCGAACGGCATTGTGATGGTTTCGACCTGCGCGTATCACATTAAAGTGGACGATCTGATCGAAGCCACCCGTTTTGCCGCAGGCGATGCAAGGCGCAGGCTCGAGGTGCTGGACGTGACCTACCAACCGCTCGATCACCCGTGGATGCTGCAAGTGCCTGAAAGCTTGTACTTGAAAA
>JANLWR010000161.1:0-5015 GCA_031364625.1 Deinococcales bacterium
GTATTCTTGTTGACAGTGTGTTTTAATTTAATTTTGCAACATTGGCGTTTAAGTTTACCTTTACGAGTTCAATTGCTGCCTGATTCTTTGTCTCAACAATTGTTAGGACAACCTCGAGTACAGGCGACCTTACTGCTCCCAAGTCCACCTTTAGATTTTGGTTCTGATCCAATTGTTGCGGATTTACATACAAATCATTCGCCCGATTGGACTCGATTTCTGTCAAATTGTGCTTTGCATGGTACGCCAGTATTGGATGCCTCAAGTTTACTTGAGGCATTGACGGGTAGGGTTTCAATTGAGGCTTTATCAAGTGATGCACTTCCATATGTTGCATCTCGAGCGTACCTTGGTTTAAAACGTATTCTTGAAACTATATTAATTTTAGGAACCAGCCCGTTGTGGTTGGTTATTGTTGGAATTGCTGCCCTTGGGGTTCGTTTTGATTCTCCTGGTCCAATTCTATTTTTTCAAGAACGGATTGGTTTAGGCGGTCGGGTTTTCCGAATGGTTAAGTTTCGCAGTATGCAGATAGATTCTGAGGCTAATGGTGCGCGTTTTGCCGCGTCGGCTGATGAACGGATCACTGCGTTTGGTCGTTTAATTCGAAAGTTTCGGATTGATGAACTTCCACAAATTTGGAATATTCTGCGAGGGGAAATGGCTTTTATCGGTCCTCGCCCCGAACAAGTTAAATTTGTAGAAGAGTTTTCAAATAAAATCCCATTTTACGACAGTCGTCATTTGGTTCGTCCAGGATTGACCGGCTGGGCACAAGTGGTACATGGATATGCGTCCAATGAGGACGAAACTCGAGAAAAGCTCGAGTTCGATTTGTATTATGTAAAGCACTTTTCATTTTGGTTGGATATGCTTGTGATCCTGAAAACCATTCGGGTGGTTCTTTCTGGTTTCGGATCACGGTAAACTACACATATGGATGTTTTAGTTACAGGTGGTGCAGGATACATTGGAAGCACAATTTGCAGTGCGCTCGAGGATGCTGGGCATGTTCCCATCATTTTAGATTCTTTGGTAACAGGATCTCGGGAATTTATTGGTGATCGTAAATTTTATCATGGTGATGTTGCTGATAAAATTCTACTGCAAACAATTTTTTTTTATAATCCCAATATTTACGCAGTAGTTCATTGTGCCGCCTTAATTGTTGTACCTGAGAGTGTTCTTGAACCATTTAAATATTACTCAGAAAATATCAGTAAGAGCCTCGAATTGTTTAAAAATTTAAATGATCTTGGTTGCGAGCGTATTGTTTTTAGCTCAAGTGCAAGCGTTTATGATGCCACACCATCTTTTGCGGTCACTGAAGAAAGCGCTTTAAAACCATCGAGTCCTTATGCTCGTACAAAATATGTCATGGAGTTGATTCTCGAGGATATGGCAAATGCACTTGATTTTCGTGCAATTGCGTTGCGTTATTTTAATCCTATTGGGGCTGATCCTAAATTTCGCAGTGGCGTTCATGCTCGTAATCCTTCTCATATACTGGGAAAACTTGTTCAAGTCGCAATGGGTTTAGAACCAGAATTTTTAATCACTGGAACAGGCTGGGCAACTCGAGACGGCAGTGGAATCAGGGATTATGTTCATGTTTGGGATCTGGCGCAAGCACACGTGAGAGCCGTTGAAAATTTTGATTTGGCTCTTACAAAACTGCATTCGAGGTATACCGTTATTAACCTTGGTTCGGGAACTGGAGTGACAGTTCGTGAACTTGTAGATGCTTTTCAAAGGGTTTACGGTAAGACTTTAACCATTCGTGAAGCTTCACCACGTCCTGGTGACGTAGCAGGCGCCTATGCAATTGCCAATAAAGCGTCTGAGTTTATTGATTGGCACGCGGTTCATAGCATTGATGATGGAATCCAAAGCGCGCTCGAGTGGATGAAACACCGTAAAGCACTACTTGGATATTGAGTGGAAAGCTTAACTTTCATTATACTTATTTTAATACGAATCTCGTTTTGGTGATTGAAAAAAATCATCTTCTAAACTGATTTAATTTGTGATTTTCCACCAACTAAATTTTCATTGATTTCCACAAAGGATTCAGGTTCTCGCACACCTTCAATTAAAAATGGAATCATTAATCCAATCAATAAACCTACAACACCCATAATCGCAACAATAAACAAGGCACTGTTCGACTTTCGTGTCGGCGCAAACGCTGGAACAAGCACTTGCGCCAAATTACCGCTCGAGGCTTGTTCTATCTTTAAATCCGTTAGTTTTTGCGTTAATGCTTTAAATTCTTGTTGGGCGAGGCTAAGACGGTCACTTAACCGCGTATTTTCGACTGAAGCTTTGGCAACCCTGCCACGCAAGAGCACAATTCGGTTATCAAGTTGGGTTGCTCGAGCGTTTAATGCCGTAAACGTGGCATTTTGTCGTGCCTCGAGTACACTGAGGTCACTGACCGAACTGCGAAGGCGTTGGTATTCAACATTTGGGTTGTCGAGTTTAAGTGGTTTTGAACCTGTGTTGCGAATTCCGGAGAGTTGCGCCAAGCGATTTTGCAAGCCAGTATAAACCGTTTGTGCAATGTCAGCCTCGAGTAAAACCCTGGATCGTTTTTGATTGAGGGTTGCAAGTTGAGCTTGCAGTGTTGGCAGGAGTTTCTCGAGCGAGGCTTTTTCTTTGATAAAGGCAGTATTTTCGTTATTGATGTTGTTGACTGTTAATTGCAATTCGATGGAGGATTGCAACAAGTCTTGAAATACCGGATTGAGTTCTTGATTTTGTAATTTTAAACCAATTAAGGACTTCAACTCGTTTTGATTGGCAGTAATCGTTGCCATGATAGCAGGGTCGCTGGTGATTTCACGGCTAAGGTTTAAGAGTTGTGGTTGCTTGGCAAGTTGTGCTTTGGTATCTGTCAAGCGTGATTGGGCAATGTTGAGTTCGGTTTGGATGGATTGTAACCGTGTTGAGATCAGATTTAACCTGGCAATAATGCTGTCCACCCGACCTTGCAAGACTGGAATGGTGTTGTTGGCTTCAAAAGCTTGTACAGCGTTGGAGGTCTCGAGGTATTTTTGACGGGCGGCTTGGGTTTGGGCGCTCAAGTTGGCGCGAACGGTTTCGAGGTCGCCAGTCAGGGAGGTTATTGCGTTGTTGCTCGAGTTGCTGCTGGTGGAGTTGTTGTTTTGTGGAATGACCGCTTCGGCGTTCAATAAGTTTTCGTTTTGGGTTTTCAGTTGAGCTTTGATTTCGCCCAAGGCTTGGGTGGCTTGGGCGAGTTCGTCGGTCAGCTTGGTGCGTTCGTCGGTACTGGCGGTCAGTTCGGCTTGGTCTTGAACCAAAGTGCTCGAGGTGCTGAAGGTTTGAAAGGCTTGTTCCGTGGTGGCAAGGTTTTTTTCGGCACGGTCCAGTTGCCCTTGAATGGTGGTGATGGTGCTCTCGAGGCGGGCTTTGGGCAGTTCGTTGAGTCGTGCCACGGTTTGATTCGCCCAGGTGTTTGCCACGACTGCCGAAATGACAGCATTTGGAGCATTTGCGGTCAGGGTGAAAATTGGCACGGTGACTTGATCTGGCGTGCCTGGAGTGGCAGCGGCAAAGTTGACTTTTAATTTTTTGCCGAGTTGTTCGGCATCAAAGTTTTCCTTAAGCCACGAGGGCGGCACATCCTGATCGGCTTGGGCGGTTTTGAGCACCTCCTCGAGGACGGGTCTGGAGGTGGCAATGGTGGTGATCTGCGAATTGCTGAAACCTTGAACGCTTTGGGTTTGCAATTGATCGCTGGATTTGGCTTGAATTTGGGTGCTTTGCACCGTCAGGGTGGCTTCGGAGGTAAACTCTGGAGCAACCAAGAAAAATGCGTAGATGGCTGCCAGTACCGTGAGAAGAATGACTGGAATAACAATCCACCGGGCATGTTTTTTGAGAATTAAATAAATCTCGCGTAAGGAAATCTCGTCTTGCACTTTATTCTCCAGGTTCTCAGGCTTAAAGCTCGAGAATGATTGCTGTACCTTTGTGCGTACAGCCTTGAGATTGTAACGCGCCAGGATGAAAAACAACAGATGCAAAATCCTGACGCTATAGGTGACGCATTCGGTTTGCTTCACGTGTTTGGGCGCTAGAAGTTGAAGTCTCGAGCGTGAAGTTTTTCTCGGAGCACATCTTTCCTGGCATGAACGTGTCACAATGGGTTTCGGAAAATCCAAAAACGGCAGAGAGCTGTCGAAGAAAGCGGTAGTGAAATGGAAGCAAAATTGTACAGCACGATGTTGGGCGATAAAGAGTTAAGCATTGAAACGGGCAAGGTTGCCAAGCTGGTGTCGGGTTCGGTCGTGGTTCGCTACGGCGATACGATGTTGCTGGCGACGGCGCAAGGTTCAGATCGTCCCTCGAGCCTCGATTTCTTGCCCTTGACGGTGGAATTTGAAGAGCGCCATTACGCGATTGGTCAAATTCCGGGTTCGTTCATGCGCCGTGAAAGCCGTCCCGGTGAGAAAGCGATTTTAAGCTCGAGGATCACCGACAGGCAGATTCGTCCGTTGTTTCCAAAAGGTTACAAGTTTGAAACCCAAGTGATTATCACGGTACTTTCTGCCGATCAGAAAAATGCGCCCGACGTACTCGGTCCGATTGCGGCGAGCGCGGCACTTTCAATTTCGGACATTCCTTGGGACGGTCCTTGCGCCACAGTTCGCGTTGGGCGTGTTGACGGCAATTTTATTATCAACCCGACCTTGCAGCAATTGATGGTCAGCGATCTTGATATTGTGGTGGCTGGCACCAAAGACGCGGTTTTGATGGTGGAGTGCGCGGCAAAAGAATTGAACGAGGACGTGATGGTGTCCGCCATCGAGTTCGCTCACGCGCAAATGCAGCCGATCATTGACCTGATCTCGAGAATGCAAGCCGAAGTCGGTCACGCCAAAACCGAGTGGAAACCAGAAGAATCACTCGAGAGTATCGAAGCCAAAAAAGCTGACCTTGATGTTGTGTCGCGCATGACCAAAGAGCGCGACCTTAAAACTGCGATTTTG
>JANLWR010000185.1:0-1864 GCA_031364625.1 Deinococcales bacterium
ATTACAAAGCACCCTTAGTCAATCCAACAAATCGAACGGTTGATATTGTGGCAACCAGCAATGCCAACCCAAGTAAAACGGCAACGACAAAAGTGAGTATTTACGCAATCACGGTCGCTGCATACTCGGACGGCAGTACCATATACGATACTTCAACATCAGGTGGCACAAATAATCTGGCAAGTGCTGTCAGCAATGACGCCTCGAGCGCTGGTGTAACCTGGAGTATCTATTCAAGTTCTGGAAGCATTTCAGGGACAACTTTTACCGCGCCAGTATTAAGTTGTTACCCACGTGGCAGCAGTGCATATTCTGTGACTGTTATTCTTCAAGCAACCAGCATTGCAGATTCTTCAAAATATGCTCGGACAACAATCACCGTGAACGCCAGCCAATGCCCTTAACGATGATCTGAATACTCCCATGACGCACCCCTCGCCGACCCAAATGGGGAATCGAGGGGTTGCGTCTCCAAGTAACCTTCAAGTAAAGTTTTTGCACAAGTTAATGCTGGCAAATTTCAGGTCTGAAGAAATGTAGATTAATGATAACTACTCAGCTATCAGAAAAACCGTCCCACACGTGATTTCACTTTTAAGATTCATCTAAGTGCATAGACTAGAAACGATTCAATACGTTATGCACACGTTCTGTTTCTAGCTGAAGTGATTTGACTCGAGTATATATTTGCCAATTAGATTCGTTCAACATGACCTAGATTAGAATTCGTACCCCCTGCTGAGTAGTTACGATTAATGTTGCTCATGTTCATTTATAAAGTCGTCTTTGGGTTGTAGTAAGAATTGTGAAAGGAGGTCAAATCAAACATGAAATGGATTCTTACACTTGGAATTTCTTTTGGATTTTTTTTTGCACTCAAAATTTTAGACCCAACAAAAACTCAACTTGATCACATGTATACAGGAGTTTTAATAGCCGGCGCAGCTTCATTTATTGTTTTAGTTGCATTTCCGAAAATTTCACCAAATATGCTAATACTCATGTTGCTTCCAGAATTTTGTGGAGTATTGATTTTTGCATATTTTGGACTGATCTATTCAGTGCTCTGGTTCCTATTGGTCTTCGGGTTGATTGCTGGGTTTCTAGCTTGGCAACGGCATTCTCAAAGTCTCTCGAGCAAACAAAAGCCATAAGAAATACGGACAAGCATCAGTGTTCCTTTGCGTTTTTCTGCAATTGGTTTCTGACTGTTTCCAAAAATCAAAACTTGAGATCAGTCAATATTTCAATGTTCAACAGTTGATCTCGAACAAGATTTGTTTAACTGTTGAAAATTGCAGCCGCTTGCATGGAATCAAATTTTGCCAAAACACGATCCAGCCAAGCTTGTGTTTTGGCTTTTTGCATCAACCTTCAACCACCAAAATTTAATCTTGTTGCACAGCAACCAAAAGCTTTGACAAGAACCCAAAGAGGTGCTATATTTTCACGGCGCTCGAGATAGCGCGTTTTTTAACGCTTATTTCTGGTGTGTTGTTGGCTCGCGTAGCTCAGGGGTAGAGCACTCCCTTGGTAAGGGAGAGGTCGTCGGTTCAAATCCGACCGCGAGCTCCAAAAGCGGCAAAATCCAGCCTGCGCTTTGTAGGCTGCTTTTGCTTGAACCCAGTTCTCGAGAGAGACTCGAGAGGGATATTCTAGGAGGCAATCATGGCGAAGGGTACTTTCGAGCGCACCAAACCACACGTGAACGTCGGCACCATCGGACATGTCGATCACGGTAAAACCACGCTCACCGCAGCAATCACATTCACCGCAGCAGCCGCTGATCCAAGCATCGAAACCCAGGATTACTCTCAGATTGATAAAGCCCCTGAAGAGAAAGCCCGTGGTATCACGATCAACA
>JANLWR010000241.1:0-3907 GCA_031364625.1 Deinococcales bacterium
TTATTCTCGAGCCAACCAGACCCGTTTCGCCGATTCGTAAATACATCGTGCCAATCGTGGTTGTACTGTACGTGGTGGTTTTTATTTTGTTGTTGCGTTTCAAACGGTAAAACAAATTTTTTAACGTTCACTCGAGCGTCATCTTGAGAAACGGCTCTTAAATGTCCATATTTTTGTGAATGGTTGAAGTGTATTTGACTGCTTCAACCTCGAGCCTAAATTTCACCAGGATCAAAAAAAGGAGCAGACCAAGTGGCTGCTCCTCGCGATTCAAACCTTGCAATTCACTTTTATGCTTGCGCTTTTGGGGTCACACCCTCGAGCGTCGCGTAATCGTCCTGGAAATGCACCAAAACGCCGCCAAAAATCGTATCGAATAATCCTTCGCTCAACTGCATACCTATCGGGTAAAAAGCAATATACTCGAGCCAGACGTTGCCATCATCGTCGATGCTGCGGGCAAAGGCACGTTCGCGGTTGCGGGCGTTGAGCATCTCGAGCACGTCGGCGCGGCGTGAACGGTATTGGTTGTGCGTCACGCAGGTGATCTCGAGACGGCTTGTACCGTCGGGTCCGTCGTTCAGGCTGATGATGACGGCGGCATCGCCCATGTCGAACTTCCAGTTGGTGCGCAAGAAACGGTTTGCGCCGTTGGTTTCGGTTTCATAGTTGACTTCTTTTTTCTTTAAGTAACTGCCGATGGTTTCTAAGGTGAGTAACGGGGTAATGTCCATGATTCATGACTCCTGCGACTTGGTTGTGCTTGCCTTTTTGGACTCCAAGGTCGGTAACGCGGCGCAGTGTACCAGTTTTTGGAGGATTTGGCTTGACTCGAGATTGCTTTTGAACCTCGAGATTTAAACACTATTGCGTGGCGCATGACTTAAGAATTCAAAACCCTGATCGGTCACCAGCACCAAATCTTCGATTCGGACACCGCCTTTTTCGGGCAGGTAAATGCCGGGTTCGATGGTGATGACCATGCCCGCCTCGAGTTTGTTTTCTTCAGAACGGTAGGAAACGCTGGGTTGCTCGTGAATGTTTAAGCCCACACCGTGTCCGACGCTGTGCCCGAAATACTCGCCGTAACCGGCTTTGGTAATGATGTCCCTGGCGGCAAAATCCACATCGAAGGCTTTAACGCCCGCCCTGACTTTCTCGAGGGCGGCTTGGTGGGCTTTGGCAACAATGCGGTGAATGTTTTTGAGTTCGTCACTTGGGTTGCCAACCGCCACGGTGCGGGTCATGTCTGAAAGATAACCTTGATAAACTGCGCCCATGTCGATGGTCACGAGTTCGTTGTTGCCAATCACTTTGCCCGATGCGCCGCCGTGAGGCATGGCGCCGCGTTCGCCGCTGGCAACAGTAATCTCAAAGGCGCAAGAGTCAGCTCCAGCGCGGCGCATTTCAATCTCGAGGTCTAGGGCGATGTCGCGCTCGACTGCGCCAGCAACAATTTTGGGCAAGACCTTCTCGAGCGCGGCGTCGTTTAAGCGGGCGGCTTCACGAATTTTTGCCAACTCGGTCGGGGTTTTGACGGCGCGTAAATTGTCCACCAGGTTCTCGACTGGACGGAGCGGGGCGTTCAAAGAACGTAACTCGTCAAATTGCTTGTAACTGGTGTCATCGGCTTCAAAACCCAGTGGGCGTCCTCGCACGATTTCATGAACAAACTCGAGTACGGCTTCAAAACGAGCCATTTTGACCGGTATTTTTGATTCGAGTCCTGATTGCACCAAATATCGATCATCGGTGATCAAGAACGCGTCCTCGAGCGTGACCAGCACCTTGCCGTCTTTGGGGGTACTGAAATTGGAAAGGTAACGCACGTTGGCTGGGTTGGAAACCCACAAGGTCTGGATTTCGAGTTCTTGCATGGCTTGACGAAGTTTTTCGAGCATGACTCGAGATTATCACGCAATTTAAAGATGTTCGTGGCGAAATTGTCACGAAGTTGCTCAACTTTCAATCGACCTGAAACGATTCGTCACGCATTCTTAAAAACGCATCACTCGAGTTGGGTAAGGATTCACCGATTTGTTCAAAACGAATTTTGGCAGATCGGTACAAACTCGCGCTGAACGCGTCATCTGTGCCAATCGCACGCAAGGTCAATTCGAGCGTGTCATGGTCGTACGGTTCCATCTCGAGCAAAATTTGTCCCAGTCTGGCGGCTTGCTTGCCACCAGTTTTTGCCAAACTCTCGATTTTTTGACGGATCGCCTGCACCAAGGCATCGCGCACCCCTGGCAGCCAGCCGTCGGACAAACCCTGCAAGTACACGCCCTGCCACAAACTTGGGTTGCCAGTCTCGAGAAATTCTTCGGCGTCGCTGCCGATAGTGCCAAGAGCATAGCCCTGCTGGGTGCTTTGAATCACGTCCGCACCAAGTTTGCTGCGCAGCAAATAAACCAGTTGTTTGAGCGCCGATTTGGCTTCTGGCTCGAGCAAATCTGGATAGAGCGCGTCAATGATCTCCAAGGTCGGGGCTTCATGGCGACCCGAAATTCGGGTTTCGAGCAAGTAACCCAAAAACTCGAGGCGCTTGCGACCACGGTAATTGATGGTTTTGCCATGCTGCTCGAGTGAGACATTGCCAAGCACGTTGATGCGCAAAGAACCTTCAATGGTCATACTGACTTTGGATGCTGCAATTTCAACGGTTTTGGGAAAGTAGCGCTCGACCAGTTGAACCAAACGCAGCAAACCATGCGCCGCAAACCAAACTTCATGCGTTCTGGCTCGAGCCGAATCCTGGTTTAAACGGTCAATCTCGAGTTCTACCTGATGGATCAAACTCAGGTCGTTCAGGCTCCGAAATAGCGTCAGAGCCGTTTGGTAGTGCTCGAGTGCCCCAGGGACATCGTTGCTAGCTTCCAAAACCAGGGCGGTTGCCCATGCCAGCCGCGCCTTCATGCCGGGCATTTCCAAGCCTTCAAGGCGTGTCGAAAATTCTGGTAGCAAGTCCTTGGCTGCATTGACGTCACCAAATTTCAGTTCGCATTGAACAGCCCGAAACAATGCCAAACACAAGGTAAATGGCACACCCAAACCTCGCGCCACGTTAAGTCCGCTGCTGGCGTACCACCGCGCCAGCACGGCACTGTGGGCGGTGTTCCATGACAAGTACAGATTCGCCAGGTGCAAATTAACCTCGCACAGTTCGATGCTGTCGGTATGCTGCAAAATTTCACGGCTTTGCTGCATCAACGATTCGGCTTTTTCAAATTGGGTGGTCTCGAGGTAAACCACACCCAACCGCGCCTGCATGTGTGCCAGATCAAAAGCTTGCCCGTGCTCGAGCATGATCTGGTACGCCATTTCAATGTAATTGACTGCCGCCCGAGTATCGTCTTGGATGTAATGGACGTGCGCCAGGTCATTGCATAATTTTGCCCGCCACAAATGAGAACCCGCCGCACTGGCAAATTCGAGGGCTTTGATAAAATCATTTTTGGCGTCCAAATACTGATTCAAACGCAGTTTCAGATTGCCCCTGGCATCAAGCAGCAGATAACGGTCTTGCAAACTCAAGTCTCGCGTCAGGGTCTTGGATATCAAATCTGTTGCGTACTCAATTTCACTGGGGATGGCGGTTTCCATGATGCACCACGCCAAACTTTGAATCGTTTTTGGCGTCGCCAGCCCATGAAATTCTGGATGTTGATGCCAACGCTCGAGCGCAGAGCGAAATCTGGTGGACTCTTTGCAGATTTGAACACTGAACTGCCAGTAACGAATTGAAGCACGTTCGACCTCTGGTAGAGACTCGAGCAAGGTGTTTGCTTCGGTGAAACGCCGCTCGAGAAGACGAATTTCGACCAACAAGAACAACGCCTCGAGGTGATTGGACGCAAGAGAAAAAGCAAGTTCACCAAGTTGCGCAGCGGTTTTCAAATCGACTTCA
>JANLWR010000266.1:0-2735 GCA_031364625.1 Deinococcales bacterium
TATTCGGCGTGGCATTGGCAGCCGCAGGCTCGAGGGTGATCGAAATTGAAGGTGGTCGTCAGCAAGGTGACCTTCGATTTGGACCTTACAAATACACCGAAGGCGTCAAAGCCACCGTACAAAAACTGCAAATCGAATCCACCGAAGGCTCACTCAGTGCGCCACAAGGACTCGAGATGAGCAAAGCCCAAGGTAAACGCACCGCAGGTTTTAGCGGCGGAGTTGTTGTGACCAGGGGGCGTTTGACCGCCAAAGGACCGACGCTCGAGTACAAAGAAGAAACGGGTTTGGGTGTGCTGGCAGGTCCGACCAACATTGTGCAAAAACCTGAAAAAGCTGGTGAGGACGATGTTTTTATCACAGCTTTAAAAGCGACTTTCGATGTTGATACCAACATCAGCACTTCCGAAGGCAGCGTAAAACTGGTCAACGGCAAGCAATCGGCAACCTCGAGCAAAGTGGTGTTTGATGAAGAAAAGAACTTGGGTTGTTTAACAGATTCCAAATCGATTACCTTGATTCGTGAACCCAAAAAGGCGGGCGATCCCAAACTGGTGATTACTGCGAAAGAAGCTCGAGTGTTGACTGAAACCAATACTCTGGTGGCTGTTGGCAATGTGACGCTTGTGGCAGGGGATAACACGACTACTGGTGACGCTTTGTATTACGATGATGACAAAGAAACCGCTTGGGTTGTTGGTAATGATGCGAAAAAAATACCCGCAAAAAATGTCAATAAAAAGAGTGGTGCGACGGTGACTGGTGGTACGATCATCAATTACACAAAGAAAAATGCGGTGAAACAACTTGGCGAGAATTTTAAAATTCCGTTTGAAAAGTTTAAATGTGCGAGCGATAAGTAGCATATTTTTGATTGTCTTTGGTTTATCGGTTGCTCAAGTTGATCCTGAGCAACCGGTTTATCAATTCCCTCCAACAATTACCCTCGAGCGTAATGATAAAGTAATAACTGTAATTAAGTATGGTCCTGATGATAAAGGTTTGAATCAAACTTGCTTACCAGGGGATGAAGACAAAGATCGTGTGACCAAATTTGTTTATCTTGATGAACTTCCTTACTTCGTGCACGTTTTTATTGATAAAAATGTAATCAAAGCACATATGATTGTGGTTCGTAAACGAGAAAACGGTGATGGTGAGCTTGAAGCTTATGACGGGACAGCCAGTGTATCTGAAGCAGTAGATGCACCGTGTTTCCCAATCATCAAACCAGACCCAAAACCAGATACGGTTTTTGTCACCCAAGGTAAAACCCAGTTAACAGGCTCGAGGCTCGATTACAGTCAGGAAACTGGTTTGGCAGTAATTGCAGGTCCAATCGTTTTTTCACGTCCGCAAGACAGTGGTGATGTGCTGCGTGGCAACAGCGAAAAGATCACGGTCAATGTGGACGAAGAAAAAACTTTTCTCGAGGGGAAAGTGATTTTAAAATCCAAATGCCGTGAATCGAGCGCTGAAAGGGTGGAGTACGACGACAAGAAAAACCGTGCGATTCTCGAGGGCAAACCAGCAAAGTCAACAGGTTCAGATGGTTCTGTGGTTATAGGGGAGAGACTCGAGTACAACCTCGAGACGAACGATGTGATTGTGACTTCGAGCGATGAAGCAAATCCGGTAACGGGAACGTTTGACGACGAAGCTGCACCGTGTAAGTAAATTTTAGAGTTTCAGATTTTGACTCGAGGAGCAATCCTCGAGTTTTTATTTTTTGAACTTGAGTAATGAATGTTGACACTCTATTGATAATAAATTCTTATCTATTGATAAATATTGTTTTTTAGATGTAGATTATTGTTAACAAAAATTTAAGATTCACCAGTGACCCAAGCCCGAAGACGCTGCTTTAAGAGTCAAGAAGCAGTCTCTAAAATCTCGAGTCGCGGAAAGGAATTACCATGCACGCCGAAAGAACCAGAGTCCTCGAGTTGGTCAAAAGTGGAGTCCTCAGCATCGAACAAGCCGATGAACTGATTGATGCGCTGCAAACTGCCAATCAACCAGAGACTCAAACCTCGAGTCGCAGCGAATTTCGGATGCCAGAACCACCACGTCCTCCAAGACCACCTCGCGCCTCTCGAGCAAGTGGCGGTGGGAAATTTAGTTTCGAGCAAATGATTGAACTTGAAAATCATGGGATCAACGCAAACTTTATCCGCGAACTTGCCGACGCGGGTTTGAGCAATTTAACCTTTGCGGAAGTGATCCAACTTGGAAATCATGGAATTCGGGCAGGGTACGTTAAAGAACTGCAACAACTGGCGCAGGAACTCGAATTGGAAGAGTTGAGAATCGATCAAATCATTGAACTTGGAAACCACGGCGTAAAACCCAATAAAGTACGAGAAATGCTGATGAGTGGTTTGTTTGACCTGACGCAAGCCAAAACTGGTGTAACTACGGATAGAATTCGGGCAAAACGCGATTCCCTTCAAGCCAAACACGATAAAATGCAAGCAAAATACGATAAGATTCGAGCCAAGCTCGACCGAACCGATCAAGAGCACGAACGCGAAAAATTAGAAGAAATGCGTGACGACGTTGAAAGTGAACTCGAGGAAGTTAAAGACGAACTGACCGAGTTGCTCGAGGAAGAGATTGAAGCCGAGGATTCATGAAACGACGAGAACAATACCCGCTCATCACGCACGACCCCTTCACAGGCGAAGAATTGACGGTGACACGCCTCGAGAACAAATCCAGGGGATTGGTTTTGG
>JANLWR010000321.1:0-15109 GCA_031364625.1 Deinococcales bacterium
GCACCTAACGGGCGTGGTCGCTGCGGGCATGGTCGCTTCGCTCCATAACTCCGTTAACCCCGTTTATTCCGTGTTGTTGCCACTCCCGTTGGTCGGGGAAACAGTCGATAAAGCATGACTGTTTCCCGCAATTTGGTATCAGTATCCCAAACTCGAGCGTGGACGCAACAACGACGCCAACGGCAACAACGCCCCAACACCCAGCCCAAGCCAGCCCCACCACTGCCCAGACTCGAGTCCCAACACCACCGCCAGCCAGGCGAGTGTGACCAAGCCTTGAATCAAGCCAGTCAAAAAACCGCCGCGCCCACCGCGTTTCATCAGGTCGGCTCGAGGTTGTGGTTTGGCAGTCCAAACTTGCAAAATGCCAAGTGACAGCACCGTTCCCAAAAATGCGAGCAAGCCCACCAGTGGGTGCATGTTCCTGACCACGATCAAGACCAAGAGCGGCGAAAATAATAAAATCGTGGGAATCAGCACGCCAGCGAATTTGATCCAGCGCAAACCCTCGTTACCCGCAGGACTCATGGCGAGCAATTCTGGGGCTTCTTCACCAGCCACAATAATTTGGGTGAGCCTCGAGATCAGCGTCCCGCTGAGCAGCACGACAAAAATATTGACGGCGTAACTGGTAAAGCTCGAGCCGAAAAGAGAGAAGTTGTTGTTTCCAGGTTGCCAGAAAACAAAAAAGGCGGGCAGCAAGTAGAGCATTTGCAAACCCAGTTGCGAGATCAGGTACGGGTCTCGGGCGATCAGACGCCATTCTTTGTTCATGACGATGCGGGTCAAACCCGAAGCGAATTTGACGGGTTTACTCGAGCTTGAGTTTGCGGTAAGGCGTTTGCCGCCGCCCGTGGTGGCGGTTTGCGTGCCAAGAATAAACGTGTTGTGAACCAAATTGGTCGTGAACCACAACAACCCAGCGCCCAGCGCCAGCATCAACACAGAACTGATTGGGTCCAGAAGCGCGGCTCGGGCGGGCGTCCACCACAAGCTCGAGGTGTCCACATTGCCACGGTACAGTCTCAGCATCCACCCTGTGATGCCGCGTGTGGTGCTCGAGTCACCAAGAAATCTAAAACTTTGCGATGCCAGGTAAATGCCAGCGCCGACAACCGCGCTGAGTACCTGGGCGACGGTTTTGGCGCGGCGTGCGCCGATGGCACGAACCAAAGCCAAAGTCAGCAACATTCCAAAGGCGGTGGCGATCATCGAAATGGCGGCGAGCACTGGAATCAAACCCAGCACTTGCCAGACGCCCAGAATCAAACCGGCAATCACGGCGAGCAAATACAAAGCCAAACTGCTCAAAAACGTCTTTAGCGCCACCGACAAGGCTCGAGCGGCAAAAATCACTTTGGAATCGAGCGGGCTGGAGACCAGTAAATCCAAATCGCCGCGTTCAAACAAAGCCTCGACGCTCGAGGCGATGGTGCTTGAAAGCAGGAGCGTGAAACTGATGAGTACAATCACTTGCCCGAGCACGATGGCGAATGTCGGTGGTGTACCTTGAAAAGCGAGTTTGCCGAGCAAATCTTTGGCTAAAAACAACATTGGTACGATCACCGACGCAAGTCCCAAAATAATCAACACCGCCCACATCCACGGTTTTGTTTTGGCGGTCATGGTGCGCCAGGCAAGGCGCAATTCGTTTTTGATCAACCAGCCCAAACTTCCGACAGCCAAATTCATTGCGCCTCACCAACTTGGGTCAACTCGAGAAACACATCCTCAAGCGAGGCTTTCGCGCCGTATGCACCGACCTCATGGCTTTTGTTGCGCAGTTCCTCGAGCGTCCCTTCGGCGATCAAAGCACCACGGGCAATGATGCCGATGCGGTCCGCCAGACGTTCTGCCACCTCGAGAATATGCGTGGTCAAAACCACGGTGTTGCCAGCTTTGACGTAACCCACCAGCAAATCTTTGACTTGTCTTGCGGCGGCGGCATCTAAACCCGTTAACGGTTCGTCCAAAATCATGATCTTCGGTTCGTGAACCATCGCCCCAGCCAAAGCCAGTTTTTGTTTCATGCCCCTCGAGAAACCCTCGACCAATTCCAGACGGTTGTTCCACAAACCCATCAGTTCGAGCAAGCTGGCGGCTTTGGGCGCGGCAGTGCTCGCGTCGATGCCCCACAGTCCCGCCACAAATTCCAGGTACTCGAGCGGACGAAGTTTGCCGTAAAGGAGTGGATCGTCGGGCAAATAAGCCAGAGGTTGTTTTGCCAGTTTCGGTTGTTTGGTCACGCTAAGCCCCAGAATTTGCACGTCGCCCGTGTCGGGTTTCAGCAAGCCCGCGATCATGCGCAGGGTCGTGGTTTTGCCCGCGCCGTTTGGACCCAGCAAACCGTACAACTGTCCTTGCGCAATGTTCAAACTGATGCTCGAGACGGCAGTCACTGAACCAAAACGTTTTTGCAGATTCTCGAGTTTGATGGCTGGGATTTCACTGGTCATGCTCGAGAATACGATATTGGGTTTGAAATCGTTCCCAGTCCACTCTCATCCCCGACCCTTCTCCCGCCAGCGGAAGAAGGGAGTTTTTGGCGATATCTCGAGAGACGAAAATTCTGTGTTCTAAACCCTCTTTCGCGCAGCGACCTTGCCCGAAGGTGCATTTTAAGGTCAAGAAGCGAGAGAGGGTGACGAGCCTTGGCGAGTCGGGTGAGAGCTTCAGGGGCAATCCGAGCCGCTCTCGTGTGATAAGCTTCCTCTTCGTGCTCGAGTTAAGCTTCGAGAAAATTTTAAGGAGAAAACCATCCATGATCGAATTACAAGAAAAAATTGAAGCGCTACGGGGGTATCTTTGACATCCCTGGCAAACAAAAACGCTTAGTCCAACTCGATGTCGAACTGAACGACCAAAACCTTTGGAACGACCCCGAAAATGCCCGCAAGGTCACCCAAGAAAGCACCAGAGCGCGGCGCGTGGTCGATGATTTCGCCAAGCTCGAGTCGGACGTGACGGGGCTTTCGGAAATGCTCGAGATGGCTAATCCCGAAGAGGTTGCGAGTTTGCAACCCGATGTGATTGAAGCCACAACTCGAGTTGAGAGCTTGTATCGCGAGACGCTGTTTAACGTGGGTCATGCGGATTCTGCGGCGATCATTACGATTAAACCTGGGGCGGGCGGTACGGAATCCAACGACTGGGCGGAAATGCTGCTGCGCATGATGCGGCGTTTTGCCGAGCGTCACGATTTTGCGGTCGAAATTCTGGATGTCACGGCAGCCGAACAGGCGGGCATCACCGAGGCGGAATTCATTGTTCGCGGCGAACGGGCTTTCGGTTTGCTTCGCGCCGAGGCGGGCGTGCACCGTCTGGTGCGGGTTTCACCGTTTAACGCGCAGGGGAAACGTCAAACCAGTTTTTCCAACATCGAAATTGTGCCCGAAATCGAGGACGCCAGCGAGGTCGAGATTAACCTTGCCGACGTGCGCATCGATGTTTTTAGGAGCGGCGGTCACGGTGGGCAGGGCGTCAACACGACAGACAGCGCCGTGCGTCTGACCTATAAGGCGGGTACGCCAGAAATGCTGGTGGTCGTCTGCCAAGATGGTCGCAGCCAGCTCAAAAACAAAGACAAAGCCTTCACGGTGTTGCGCTCGAGGTTGTTTGAGCAGCAAGATAAAAAACGTCGTGATCTCGAGGATAAATTGCGCGGGCAGCAAAAATCGATTGAATGGGGCAGTCAAATTCGCAGTTACGTGCTCGACAAGCAGTACGTCAAAGACCACCGCACGGGCGTGATGCGGCACGACCCGTTTAACGTGCTCGATGGGGACATTGATGACTTTATCTGGGCTGGTCTCGAGTGGCAGGCGGGCAACCGTGCCACTGCGGCTGCCGGCAACGATGAAGATTGAGAAGAAATCAAATAGCGAATAATCCTCGAGTATTTTGTTTGATGCTCGAGGTTCTGGTGTTAAAGGAATCAAAACCATCACCTTCGACAAGCCAAAGCCTCAAGTTGGAATCCGGGCATGATTTCAAACGTTTTTGAACCGTTGATCTGGGTGTTTTGGGTATTTTGAAGTGATCTGAAGTCTTGAAGTTTACCGAATTCAAGTAACATCTCTTGTACACAAATCAAGAAAAATCGTGTGGTCAGAGTAAGAAAACGGTGATAACCCGTTGGTAATCTAGCTTCATGAATAACTCACCTTTGTTTTATAAGAGTCTCAAAAACCAGAAAGGGCGTCTGACATCACACTGGCTCGCGCCAACGTTTTTGAGCGCACTGATGTTCCTGACCGGTTGCGGTGTCACACAGATTTCCACAGATCAGAGCGACTATCCGTACGTTCTGACTTTAAAAGTGGCTGCGACCGACAGTATCGCAAGCCTCGAGTCGAAGTATGCGGGCAAGGTACAAGTCTTTCACCCCGAGGCAGGTTTTGCCGTGCTTGGGGTCAACAGTGCGCCCGTGGCAGATTCGGCAATACTTGGGTTTGAAGCCAACACTGGAAATCTCGAGTTGCCAGAAAGCAAATCCACAAAGTTACCTCGGGTAGTTGGCAGCGAAAGCTGGTCTACTTGGGGCAGCAGTTGGACAACCTGGGGCAGCAGTTGGACAACTTGGGGCAGCAGTTGGACAACCTGGGGCAGTGGCAGCACGATCACATCGTTGCCAGCCATGCCAAGCGAGAACCGTTATCTTTGGAACTTAACCCGTTTGCCCTCGGCGCAGGCTGTTTCAAAAAACTTTGGGACTGGCGCAAAAATTGCGGTTATTGACAGTGGTATTGATTTGACACATCCAGCCTTTGCGGGTCGCTTGGCAGCTTTGACAGAGTGGAAAGATTTTGTCGATGGTGATACCAACCCTCAAGAAGTTTCGGGCGGCAATGGTTATGGTCATGGCACGTTTATTTCCAGCCTGATTCTTCAAGTTGCGCCCAAAGCCACTATTTTACCGATTCGGGTTTTGAAACCTGATGGTTCTGGTTCTGAAACTGCGGTGATTTCAGGGATTGACTGGGCAATTCAAAAAGGCGCTCAGATTATCAACCTCAGTTTGGGTGCGACCACCGACAATGTGGCGCTCGAGGCAGAAATTGATTATGCCACCAGTCTTGGCGTGTACGTGGTGGTTTCGGCAGGCAACAATGGAAGCTCCACGTTGAGCTACCCAGCTCAACGCGCTCGAACCGCCCCCAATGAAAAGTATTTGATCAGTGTCGGCAGCGTCGCCTCGACCAGCCTGATGTCGATTTTTTGCAACTTTAACCCAGCCCTCGAGATTACCGCTCCCGGAGAGCTGCTATACGGTGCTTTACCTGGTGGCTCAGGTGGAATCGGCAGCGGAACTTCATTCGCAGCCCCGCAAATTTCGGGATTGTTAGCGCTGACTTTGATGGAAACTGCAACGGTAAACAAAGGCAGTTTGCAAAAATACTTGCTCGATGGTGGTGCTGGGATTACTGGCGGATACAAAATGGTTGACATGGTATCCACCTTGCGTCAAATGCCAGATTTTAAGCCCAAGAAAGCCTTGTTGGTGGTTGGTTCGGCTACCCTGAACGCTGGTGATGCGGCTGTTAAAAGCAGACTCGAGGGTTTGGGGTACACCGTGACCCTGAAGATTGGTTCTGGTGTGGGAAATTCTGACGCGACAGGACAGGATTTGGTGATGATTACCTCAACGGTTACGGCAACCGATGTCAACACCAAATTCCGTACTGTCAGCGCACCAGTGATTGTTTGGGAAAGCCTTTTGTACGATGACATGGGCATGGTTGATCTTGCCACCAACGAAGGTTCGTATTCGACAGAAAACAACATCAACGTCTCTGGCACGCATCCACTGACGGCGGGCTTGTATCCTGGCACGTATTCAAGCTACTCCAGCTCTGACATGATCAGTTGGGGCAAACCAGCCAGCACTGCCGTCAAGATTGCGACGCTCAGTTCAAACTCGAGCTTGGCGACCGTTTTTGGCTACGACAAGGGTATGCCGATGGTTGGCATGATCGCCCCAGGAAGACGTATTGGCTTGATGCTGGGTGATGTTGGTGCCTCAAAACTCGGTTGGGCTGGCGGGTTGTTGTTCAACTCAGCCGTTACATGGGCGGTGAGCGGAAACTGATGTCTCACTGCTTCGTTTTTCCGCAAGCCTGCTGTTCTCGAATTCTGTTGCTGGTCATTGGTGGTGTCTTATGAGCAAAACAGTTCAAGAACTGAATCAAAGTGCCTGGCAAGCTCGGTACACAGACCGTCAAGCCAGCGAAGCCTTAAGCCGCCAAGCCCTCGAATTAGCCGAATCCAACGGTGATGAGTTGGGACAAGGTTTTGCCCTGCGTTCAATGGCGCACGCTCAACTGCTGACAGGGCAACCCGAACAAAGCTTAGAACCTCTCACCCGTGCCCTCGAGATTGCCCGTAGCCACCAAAATCAGGTGCTCGAACGTGACAGCCTGAACTTGCTTGCCCAGGTACACAACTGGTTTGGTGACATGGAACGCGCCGTCGGTTTGGTCAATGAAACTTACCGCCTGAGCGTCAATCTTCAAGATCATGCCATGGTCAGCTCTTGTTTGACCAACATCTCGATCATGTACCATCAAATGGGTCAAGACTTAACCTCGCTCGAATACGCCCAAGAAGCCATCGAACGCGCCGTCGCTCTGGGTGATCGTGTCCGCGAAGCCATCGCGCTCTCGAACGCTGGCGTGGCGTGCAGTGGTTTAGCACAATTCCAAGCGGGTTTAAATGTCATCGAACGCTCACAAAAGCTTTGCACCGAACTCAAACTCGAGGATTTGAAGTTGCGTAACCGCGTCAACCGCGCTGAAATTTTGATTGGTCTGGGCAAACTCGAGGAAGCCCTCTTGGAAGTCAACCAGGCGCTCGAGGTGCTTAAGGCGCAGGGTGTCAAAGAGGGCGAAGCCCAGTGTTTGTTCCTGCTCGGTCAGATTCGGCTTGCACAGGGCAACGATGCCCAAGCCGAAGACCTGATCGGTCAAGCCCTCGAGCTTGCCGTTGAGACCAAAACGCGTGCGCTCGAAGCTTCGGTGCGTCGCACTTTGGCGCAAGCCAACAAGAAATTGGGACATTTCGAGGCTGCATTGCAAAACCTCGAGCAAGCTGGGCAGATCGAAGCCGAGGTTCGGACCGAAGGCGCTCACCGCCGCATGAGGACGCTCTCGAAACTCAACCTGGTGGATCGTTTGGAAAACCTTTTGCGCACTCAGCATTGAGGCGCAAAATCGGTTTTAAATGGCATCAAAAGACCAACGGCGGCATTTCAGACCCTCAATCGGAAAGCCTTCAATCACTTCTGGCAGCTCGAGCGTCCAAGTGCTTTCCAAAAGGATTACATTAGGGTCTTGGGTGTTTTGGAGCAACCTGGCATCAATACAACCTGATTGCACCTCGAGTTGGGTTTTGATCGTTTGCAAATCTTCAATCACCTTTTGATCTTGCTGGTCGAGTGTCACCTCGAGAAACAAGACTTTCATGATTGAATTCCCGTCTCAAATGATTCATTTTCAATTTTTGTAGGGGTGAACCTTGTGTTCACCCTTTCTCGATCAACGTTTTCTTGTTTCCAAGCCATCAAAAACTGTTTCAAATCCTCAAGTTTGACTTCACTGACCTCGTTTGACAGTCTGTTTCGCACCTCGAGCACGCCACGTTCCAAACTTTTTGCGCCCGCAACAATCGCGATTGGAATACCGAACAATTCGGCTTCAGAAAATTTACTGCCCGCCCGTTCGTCGCGGTCATCGAACAACACGTCAAAGCCAGCCTGTTTTAAATCCTCGTAAATGGTTGTTGCCGCGCCGTTGGTGTTGCCAAGCTCGAGCAAGATCAATTCAAACGGGGACAGGTTGGGCAGCCATTTCAAACCTTTTTCGTCGTGGTGGCGTTCAACCACCGCCGCCATCAATCGTTCAATGCCGATGCCGTAAGACCCCATGACGAGCGGTGTGCTTTTGCCGTCAGGCGTTTGCACGGTTGCGCCCAGAGCCGAGGCATACTTCGTGCCGAGTTTGAAAATATGCCCCAATTCCAAGCCGCGCCGCACCTCGAGTATCCCTGTACCATCGGGTGCGAGTTCTCCCGCTTTGACGCTGCGCACATCGGCAAAACGCGCCTGAAAATCTCGTCCTGGCTCGAGTCCGCGCACATGAAAACCGTCTTTGTTCGCGCCGCTGACCATGCCGCGCCGCCCCTCGAGTGCCTTGTCGGCAATAATCCTGGCTTTCACACCAATCGGTCCAAGGCTGCCGAAGTTTGCGCCCATGATCTCGAGGGCTTCAGACGCTTCGGCTGGACGCAGGTCATCTGTGCCCAAAACCCGAGCCAGCTTGGTTTCGTTGAGTTGATGGTCGCCGCGCAGCATGACCACAATTGGTTCGCCCTGTGCCATCATGACCAGGGTTTTCATTTGTTGCAATGCTGGCACGCCAAAGCGCTCGAGGTCGTCAATCGTGTGGACATCGGGCGTGGCGAATTCCTCGAGCACCGTGCTTGCTGTGTCGTCATTGACAGGCTCGAGCACGCTGGTCGCCACCTCGAGATTCGCGGCGTACCCGAGGGCGCTGATCGCCACCCAATCCTCGCCCGCCTCACAGAGTGCCACGAATTCTTTGGAGGCATTACCACCCATCGAACCGTTGTCGGCGTTGGCGACCACAAACTCGAGTCCACAGCGTTCAAAAATACGGCGGTAGGCGGCTTCGTGCGCATCAAATTGCGCGTCCAAACCCGCCTCGTCTATTGCAAAACTGTAACTGTCTTTCATCGTGAACTCGCGCAGCCGAATCATGCCGCCGCGAGGGCGCGGTTCGTCCCGAAACTTGCGGGCAATCTGATACCAGATGCTCGGCAGCTCGCGGTAAGAGCGCAGCTCTTTTGCCAAGCCCGTAAAAATTTCTTCGTGCGTCATGCCCAAACACATTTCACGTCCAGAACGGTCGCGCAGCCGCAGCATTTCCGTGCCAATCGCGTTCCAACGCCCAGATTCTTTCCAAATTTCGCTTGGTTGCAAGCTTGGAAGATCAAACTCGAGCGCCCCAATCGCGTTTAATTCTTCACGAATGATATTCTCGAGCTTGCGTTTGACCCGCAACCCCATCGGCAGCATCGAATAAATGCCGCTCGAGAGTGGACGGATAAAACCGGCTCTCAACAACAAACGGTGCGAGACGGTTTCGGCTTCGGTTGGGTTTTCACGAATGGTTGGGGCGTGCAATTGTGAACGACGCATAACACTCCTTAAATAAAAAAAATCCGAACCGTGCGGGTTCGGAAAAAAATCTTTGGACAAAACCAATTACGCCCAGCGACACCGCAATCTGAGGGCGTTGTTGGTTGGTCGCGGGGAAAGGACAATCACCAGATTACCGTAGCATCTGACTCGAGTTTCTGGCAAGCGCCAATTGGAATTAAGATTTGATTCAGATGCCTTCCATGATTCTCGGGTAGGCTACTCGAGATGAAAATAACCTCTCAAATCGCTTTGGCTATGACCTTTGGAGTAGTTGGTCTGGTCGCACTTTCGGCAAAGGCACAAACTGGCAAAATCGTGATTAACGAAATGTATTACGATAGCCCTGGCGAAGACCGAGGCAGTTTTCTCGAGCTAAAAGGCGCTCCTGGCAACAGTTTAAATGGCTTTTCAATTCAGATTTTTAACGCCAAAGGCACGCAAACCAGCACGATCAAACTCGAGGGCAACTATTCTAGAACTGGTTTTTTTGTGGTTGCACAAGACAAAACCGTGATTGGTGCGAACCAAATCAATGAAGCTTCCAACCTGGTTAACAAAGGCGGAGCGGTGCAACTTGTAAGTGGCTCGAGTCTTATTGATGCCGTGGCTTACGGCAACGCTGGCAAAGCCAAAGGCGAGGCTCAAGCTGCAAAAGACACCCCTTCAGGCTCGAGCCTTTCACGAATTCCTGACGGCATCGATTCGGACAACAACGCCAAAGATTTCAGGATTACCAAACCAAGCCCAGGCGCAAGCAATGACTCGAGTGTTCCTGCGAGTTCGGTCAGTCCAAGCCCCTTAACGCCCTCACCTTCAACACCAAACACCCAAACCTCGAGCGGCGGCAAACGCCGCATTCTGTTTGACCTGACCAAACACGAAGCCGCAGGCAACAGCGATTGGCGCATCGACGGCGGGTACAGCGAATGGGCGGACGCCCTGAAGAAACTCGGGTTTGAAGTCGCCAGTTTAACGGGTAAAAGCATCTCGAGCAACGACCTGAACGGCGCGGGCGTGCTGGTGATTCCCGAACCGCAAAACCCATTCTCGGACACTGAACGCAACACCATCTCGAGCTTCGTTGCAGGTGGCGGCGGTTTATTGATGATTGCCGACCACCGCGACAGTGACCGCGACAATGACGGTTGGGATTCACCCGAGGTCTTCAACGGTTGGGATCAAAAATCACCTGGCAATGTGGCAAACGAGTATCAAAAAAGCCTTGATGCCGCCAAAACGTTTGGCTTAAGTTTTAGCCTGCAAAGTTCGTTTCAAGACCCAGTCCTGACCATCGCGCCATTGGTTAAAAATCCGATGCTCGAGGGTGTCAACAAAACAGGAATTTACGTTGGGACAAGTGTTGATGTCTCGAGCGGCACGGCGTTAATGGGCGTGAACGGCAAAACTTATTTTGCGATTAACACCCTGCAAAATGGTCGTGTTGCGGCTTACGGAGACTCGAGCATGTTTTCGGACGGCACGTTTTCGGATGGGACGCGCAGCAAGTACAACAATTGGGCGAACCTGGATAACGCAAAGCTTGCGGTCAACATGGTGCGTTGGTTGGCAAAAGATTTGAATTGAAACTCGAGAAATCTTGAAAGCGGTGCTAGAATTTACTTATGACGTTGCAACTCGAGCGACCTGCGGAATTACAACCCCGTCGTTTTACATTTGCCGAATTTGAGCAGATGAGCGACTTGGGTTTGTTTGCCGATCAGCATGTCGAATTGCTCAATGGGGAGATTCTGGTGAAGGGTTTACAGAGTACAGAACATGCGTTTGCGATTCAAAATCTTTCCGATCTTTTTCACTCGAGTTTCGCAATGGGCGCGGTGATCCGAACACAATTGCCAATTGTGCTCGACAGCCCACCACCAGATTTTGTTGAACCCGATTTGGCACTGTTAAAACTTCCAAAAATCCAGTACAAAACCCGAGCTGCGACCTCGAGCGACGCACTTCTGGTGGTCGAAGTCAGTGACTCGACCCTCGAGCGTGACCAAAATGTGAAATTACAAGCCTATGCCCGAAATGGCATTGCTGAATACTGGATTTTGAATGTTCATACCAACCAGCTCGAGGTTTACCGCGAACCAAGCGAATCTGAGTACCTGTTCGTTCGCAAATACAAAGTTGGTCAAAGTGTCGCACCACTCGAGTTTCCTGAAGTGCTGCTCGAGTGGTGGTAGACAAAGCTTTTAAGCGTTTACTTCAAGAATATTCGTATCAAAAAAAACCTTCTCGAGCAAAGCTTTTAGCGCATTCCATTTGTTTTTTGCAACTTTGAATTGAATCTCAAGTTCGGGTTCAACATTGAGTGATGCGGCTGTTTGAGGCTCAAGTTTGATTTGAACCATGCTTGGATACAGTTTGAATTCTTTGATGCCACCGTAACTCGAGCAAGCTTGATCGCCAAGCTCGAAGTAATAGGTGTTCATGTTTTCTTCAACGTCTTGTTCGTCAAACTCGAAGGCGCGTTGTAAGATCAAATATTGTCTTGTTTCAAACTCATGATCTGCGAATCCAACCATCCAGAAGTCTTCTTCGGTTTGTGTGGTCACGCATTCGGCAAGAAAGTTCATTTTTACCCAACCAAGGCGACAAATTCGTTGATGTTGACCCGAATCTGATCCAAACTTGCCGTCCAAAAAGCCGTATCCCTGGTGTCAATTCCAAACCGTGCGCCCAGCGTCGCGGCATCTGCCATGCCGGTGCTCGAGAGAAGGTCGTCGTAACTGGTTTTAAAGCTTTCGGGGTCTTGAAGGTATTTGGCGTACAAGCCCAGCCCAAACAACAAACCAAACGTGTACGGATAGTTGTAATACGACAAGCCACCCGAATAATAATGCCCTTTGACCGCCCACATGTACGGGTGCAGTGCGGCTTCGTCAAGACCATCACCATAAGTTTCGAGTTGTGCCTCGAGCATCAGGTTTTTAAGCTCAATAACGCTGAGTTCGCGTTTTTCTCTGGCTTTAAAAAGCCTGGATTCAAACAAGAACCTCGAGTGAATGTCCACCACGACTTGCCCATGTCCTTGAATGTCATTCTCGAGCATTCCCAGTTTTTCCGAGCCTGATGCTTTTGCCAGTGCGGCTTTCATGATGATGGTTTCACAAAAAATACTGGCGGTTTCGGCGAGGGTCATCGGGGTCTGACGCTGCCAAGGTGTGCGGTCTTTCAGGCAGAGGTTGTGATAGCCATGTCCAAGTTCGTGCGCCAGGGTTGAGACGCTGTCGAGGCTGGGTTCAAAATTCATTAAGATGCGGCTTTCACCGTCTCGGACACCCATGCAAAATGCGCCGTCGCGTTTGCCATTTCGTGGTTCGGCATCGATCCAGTTTTTATCAAACGCTTCACGGGCGTAATCCTCGAGTTTTTTCGAATACGTGCCAAAATTCGCTGCCACAAATTCGGTGCTCTCGGCATAACTCCAGCTTCTCGAGCTTGTGCCGACAGGCGCGAAAATATCGCACCACAGCAAACCGTTTTTTCGCCCGAGTAATTTCGCTTTGGCTGTAAAGTAACGCCTGAAATCTGGGAACGATGCCACGCAAGCCGCCTGCATGGCGCTCAAAGTTTCGCGGTCAATGTTGGCGGTGTTCAAACTCGGACTGATCGAATCGACATAACCACGCCGAGCATTTTTAACGTTGACCTCGCCCTTGATCGAATTGAGTGCGGCGGCAAGCGGCACACTCACGGTCTCCCAAGCCTCGAGTTCGGCTTTGAAGGCATCTTCCCGAGTCTTTGCTTCGACGTGTCGCGCCAAGCCCCGCACGGCACTCATCGGCAGCACCGCATCACTGACCTCAACCATCAACCTTGAGGTGATATTGCCATGCAGTTTCGCCCAGGCACTCGAGCCGCTCGGGTTGAGGCTTGCGGCTAAATCCTCCTCGGCGGGACTCATTTGATGTCTTGCATCACTTTGGATTTTCTCGAGCGCAAACTGGTGGTCTTTGGCAAGTTGGGATTGCTCGAGCAAGGCGTTTAAATCAACCTTTTCAAGCCAGGCGTAAAACCGCGTCGTGACTTTGCTGCTGCGCACATACGCCTGTTGCAACTCGCTGGCTTTGGCTTGCGCCAGATCGTTCCTCGAGTCGGTGCTGGTAAAACAAGAAATAAATGCGCTGACCAACTTCGAGGTTTTCATAAATTCAACGGATTCTGGAAAATATTCCTCGAACGCCTTTAATGCAGCTTCGGTACTTGGGGACACCTCGAGCTTCTGAATTTTATGTGCGTCACAAATCTGCTCGAGGTTTTGAACATGCGCGAAAACACTGTTGAACGCCGCTTCAAACTCTGGCGACTCGAGGCTTGGGAAGAGGCTGGAAGTGTTCCAATGGGGAAGTTTGTCGGCAATTGCGGTCATCTTGAACTTAGTTTAACGTTTTCTTGTTTCAAAATCGTAACGCTAGATTGAAAGTATTCACATTGCTCTGAGCGAAATTGCTTACGCACTTTCCCAAAAGCCAAACTCGAGCTATACTCTTTTCGGGAAGAGTACCTGGTGTTGCACTCCAAGAGAGGGATTCTTGAGACTGAGAGGAATCCTGAGTTGTAAGCCAGCGAACGTCGCCCAAGCAAGGCAAGGGAAGAAATGGCTTTGCGCCAAACTAGAACCCTTCGGGAACGCCCGTCATAGCGTGATTGAGCGCCCCTTTTGGGGAAAAGCGGTGGTATCGCGGGACTCCTCGTCTCGTCCGCATGAAGGAATGGCGGATGGGATTTTTTGTATACCAGGGAGAAGCCGTGAAACAACAATGCGTTCTTTACATCACAACTCAAAAACAATTGCTGGTTTTCACCCAGCCCAACCCGCGTTGGTCAGTCACGCAAGTCGTAAAAGGTACACTCGAGCTTGGTGAGACACCTCTTGATGCCGCCAGCCGAATCTTGAAATCGGAAACGGGTTTGAGTCTCGAGTATCCAATCTTGCTGGATTCTCAGATTTGGGAATTCAGTTGGGAAGGGGAGACCAACTTTGAGCTGGTGCATTACATCTTGTTTCAAGCCACCCCCGAAACCCTGCCAGCTTGGACACATCACGGCTCGAGCAACGAATTCGATCAACCCAGAACGTATCAGCACAAGTTTATGCCACTCGAGGAAATCAAACTCGGGTGGGAAATGGCGGTTGGACTGCCGAAATTGCTCGAGGCAATGTCCGCCCGAACCCGGGTGCTGGCGTACATCACGCGCAACCGAGCCGAAATTCTGGTGTTCAAGCATGATGACGTTTACCCTGACGCGGGTGTGCAAGTTCCAGGCGGAGGACTTGAAGAATCAGAAACCCTCGAAGTTGCTGCGTTGCGAGAAGTACACGAGGAAACAGGATTGATATTGACTGACACACCTGTTTTCTTAGGTGCCTGGTTAAGAAAATCTGAAATTTACGGACTTCAGTTTGAACACTACTTCTGGCTTGAAGTTGACCCAAACACGCCCGACGCTTGGACGCACAACGTCAGCGCTGGCGAACTCGATAACGGCATGAATTTTCATCACGAATTTGTGGCGCTCGAGAAACCAGGCATTGACTTTGACATGGATAAGATGTTGCCAGAACTCAAAAAACGCCTGTCCTCCCGAGAAAGAGTGGTGTGTTACATCACCCGAAACCGAGCAGAACTGCTGGTGTTCGATCACAACGACCCGCATATTACGCCCGAGACTCAAGTTGTGGCTGGCGGTGTTGACGACGGTGAAACCTTGGAGCAAGCTGCAACTCGAGAAGTGCTGGAAGAATCTGGATTGACCCTCAGTAATCCTGTATTTCTGGGTTCGGAATTGATTCAACCCCCACCAGGATTTACCAATCCTCAACTCTGGCATTACTTCTGGTTTGAAACATTTGAGACTCGAGACTCCTGGAATCACGTG
>JANLWR010000336.1:0-2213 GCA_031364625.1 Deinococcales bacterium
AGCGGCTCGAGCTAGATTTGGCAGGGATCGAGCAACTGTTGCTCGAAGACCGTGACGCCGCCCAAAGCAGCCGCGAGGCGGTGGTTCGTGCCGATCAGCGCCTCAAGAACAACCGTGGAAACCTCGATACGGCTCGGGACAGCATTTTGACACTGGAAACCCGTCAGGACAGCCTGAACAGTCGCGTGGGGCAACTCGAGCTGAGGTTGAAAAACTTACCAACAGCAGGGGAGAGCGAACTCGAGGCGGGAATTTCGGGCATTGACCTCTCCCCGCTCGAAAGTTTGATTGTTGCCGCCAGCGATCAACTGGCAAAGGCTCGAGAATCTGAACGCAATAGCGACGCAAATCTGCGTGAGGCACGCCAAAAAATTGCGGTTTTCGCCGAACAACAACGAACATTTGACGCCGCGATGGCAAGGTTTCAAGAGTCCAAAACGCGCCTCGAAATCATTCGCACTAGGCTCGAGGAACTGCACCTGGCGCAACTCGAGATTCAAAACAGGTTGTCTGAAGCCAACCCTGAAATTTTGCGTTTGGAAGAATCTGCAAAATCGCTTGATCTTGACGCCACCCGAAGCGAACTGACCAACCTCGAGACGCATCGCAAGCAACTTGAAATTGAACTCGCCAACCAAACCCGAATTTTATCCGAAACCCGCGAGAAGCTCGAGAATCAAAAACTAGCCAAGGCACGACGCGAAGCCAACCTTGAGACACTGATTCAAGAATTGTTTGGACGCGATTTTGAGATTGAAAAACCAAGCCAAATCGAACTCGAGTCGATGCTCGACCAACCAAACCCCGAAGGCACACCCCGAACCTGGGCGGCTCGGGTCAACCAAATTCGCACCCGGTTGGATGAACTCGGTGCGGTCAACCCACTCGCCAAGGATGAGTTTGAAACCGAATCCAAACGCTTGACCGACCTGGAAGCCGGCATTGCCGACTCGAGCGCCGCCGTGTTGGAACTCGAAACCGCCCTCGATCAACTCGAGCGTGAAGTCACCAGCAAACTCCGCGAAAGTATCAAACGTGTCACCGAAGCCTTCCGCGCCCACATTCTCGAGCTTCTGGGCGGCGAGGGGGAAGTTGAACTGGTGCGCGACGAGGCGGGAGCACTCGAGGGTTTGGCACTGCGCGTGACCCCAAAAGGCAAACGCACCAGGTCACTGCATTTGCTGTCCACCGGCGAACGCACGATGGCGGCGCTCGGATTTTTGTTTGCCCTCGCTCAAGCTCCAGAAGACTCTCGAGGGTTGCCGCTGGCGGTGCTCGATGAGGTGGACGCACCACTTGATGAAGCCAATATCCGCCGTTTTACACAATTCTTGCGTGTGCTCGCCGACAAGGGCACGCAGTTTATTTTGGTCACCCACCAAAAAGCCACAATGGAAATTGCCGATGCGCTTTGGGGTGTTACAACAGATGCAAGTGGTGTCTCGAGGACGTTTAGCATTAAGAACGAATCGATTCCAGAATATGCCGTGATTCGCTAACTCGAGGTTATGATTCAATAGTATTTTATAGAGAAGATAATTTGTAAACAACTAAGAGTTTTACTTTTTCAATTATAGATCTGGCACTTGATACAGTAAAACCATATTTTATGACATTCACATTGAGACTATTTTTTAATGTTTCGATAAAATTTGGATCATAAGCATAAATCACATCATAATTTTTAGACATTTCGCCCTCAATTTCACGGATACCATTGCGAATACGTGTTTCATTGATAAAATTTAGTTTTTTCTGTGTTATTAGTAGAGAACAATTAAACCTATCGTAATGTTGAATAGAAACGGATCTATATTCTGGAACAATTTCTGTTTCAAGCATTCCATTTTCACTAAACCACCCATGTAATTCTAGTTTTGCCCATCTTTCTAGCTCAGTATTTTTACTTTTTTTAGCAAATACAACTACTAGTGATAGAATATCACTTAAATCTTTTTTATATATAGAATTTAAAATACCGTTTTTTGATACGAGGTTCTCTAATTTTTCTTGTTGTATACTTTTTGGTAAAAAATATCTTCTTATAAGTCCAATTCCAACTCCAATTAACCCTAATAAAAAGGTATATGGCTCATCTAAGTACACGTCAAAACGTCTAACCTAAAAAACGAAGAGTGAATTCCTGCTACGGTAATCGTGCTGAACGAACCATAGAAAGGAATTCACCCCATGAAGTCTACCCCAACCACGCT
>JANLWR010000388.1:0-3236 GCA_031364625.1 Deinococcales bacterium
CAACAATGTTTTTTCGTAGGGGCGCTGCTTGCTGCGCCCTTGCATTTGCGGATTTTATTTCGGGATAAATCCTTAGCGTTTTGATAGACTTAGGGGTATGCAACGCCTTCTCGAGATCATGCGTCAACTTCGCGCCCCGAACGGTTGCCCCTGGGATCAGGAACAAACCCATCAAAGCTTGCGCCCGTATTTGCTCGAGGAAGCCGCCGAGGCGGTGGACGCGATCAGCACTGGCACGCCGCTCGAGGTGGCGGATGAGCTGGGCGATGTGTTGTTGCAGGTCGCGTTTCATGCGGTGATTGCCGAGGAAACGCTCGAGTACAGTTACGAAACCATTGAAAACGCAATTGTTGAAAAATTGATTCGTCGGCATCCGCACGTTTTTGGTGACGTGATTGCCGCTGATGCAGAAACGGTTAAAAAGAATTGGGATGAAATCAAGAAATTCGAGCGTGAGGGTAAACCCGAACCGCATCCTGCCGAACGAGTCCCGAGGGCACTTGGGGCGCTGGCTCGAGGGCTTGAGATTCACAAGGCGCTTGGGATACAAAAGGGTTCTAAGCAGGAGGTTTTGGAAGTTCTACAAAACTCGGGCGATGACGCGAACGGCGCGGCAGATGTGCTCGAGGCGGTGATCGCTTGGACGCGAAGTCTCAAAGAAAATCCTGAAGTGATACTGCGTGAGCGGCTCGAGCAAAAAGTGAGGAGCGCGATTCTTGAATCTCGAGCAACTTAAAAGCAGTGTTCAAACCCGTACACGGCGGATTCTCGAGCTGCCAGAGTTCAGGCGGGCGGCGGTACTCGTGCCAGTCGTGCTCGAGCCAGAACCGCATTTGATTTTGACCCTCAGAACCAAGCATTTGCCAACGCATAAAGGACAGATTTCATTCCCTGGCGGATCGTTGCATGACCTCGAGACGCCCACCACGGCAGCCTTGCGTGAAGCCAGCGAAGAGATTGGTTTGGATTCAGGTCTGGTGCAGGTGCTCGGATTGCTCGATGATGTTTGGACGCCGCAAGGTTTTCATGTCACGCCCGTACTTGGTTTGCTCGAGCAACCAGCAACACTCAAGGCTGACGCGAACGAGGTGGCACAGATTTTGCATGTTCCGCTCGAGGAATTGCGAGTTTTAAAACCCAGGCACGAGCCTCGAAATTTACCGCCAAATGCCAAACTGCCCACCGACCCCAAAGCTTACCGCGCACGGTCAAACGAGGTGCTGCATTACGACTGGCAAGGTTTTGACATTTGGGGCATGACCGCCTGGGTCATTTCTGATCTGCTCGAGTTGCTGTGATACTGCGGTAAACCTGATGCACCCCCATCCCCTAACCCCTTGCCACGATGGGCAAGGGGAACATTTCGAGACCTGAGGTCAGATCAATTCTTTTCTGATGGTGTATCACGACCCTTCGCAGCGAATGTCTTCACCAAACCAACGGTTCGAGATTTTTTCGTAAGTGCCGTCATTCATCAATCCGATCAAGGCGCTGTTAATTGACCCTGTGACGGTGTTGTTGCCCTTGGCAACCGCAATCGCAATCCGTTCGGTAAAAATTAAGTCGCCGTGCTCGAGATCGGCTCTGGGATTGTTTTTAATAACATCGAGCGCCACAAATTTATCGGTGATCCAAACATCAATTTTACCCGCAATCAGGTCACGAAGCGCGTCGCTGTCTTTGGCGTAACCTTTGACATCTGATTTTTGCACACCAGGGATTTTTAAGGCATTTTGCAAATAGGTCGTCCCGACTTGCACCCCGATTCTTGTGCCAGGAAGCTCGAGAATGGTTTTCGGTCCGTCAGATTTAGCCACAATCATGCCACCGGTACAGTAATGTGGTGTGGCAAAATCGACGGTTTTTTGACGTTCAGGGGTGATGCCGTGTGAGGCGATCACAAAGTCGAATTTGCCCTGTCTTAATTCGGGCAGCAACTCGCTAAACGGCACGGTGCGCCAATCGGTTTTGACATCCAAACTCTTGGCGATTGCGTTGGCAAGATCAACTTCAAAACCAGTCAATTGCGAATTTCGTTTGAAACTAAACGGTGGAAACGCGCCATCCGTACCAATGATGATTTTGCCCGATTGATGAATCGTTAAATAATCTCTGCTTGCCGCAAAAACCGTGCCCAGCACTGCCAACATCAGAATCGATGCGATTTTAAATTTCATGACGCCTCCCTTACCTTCGAGTTTCGCTCCCGCAGACTCGAGGTTTGGTTGATAAATCAAACCAGACGGAATCATACCGAGTTTAAACATGAACTACGAGAGGGCGTTTCCTCATCAATCCATGGCGTATTTTTTGGGGACATCCTGGAATCTGAAGTAAACTCGAGTCATGAAAATCAGCGTGATCGTGCTCGATAGTGTCGGCGTTGGCGAACTGCCCGATGCCGCCAAATTCTCGGCAAGCCCAACGCACCCAACTGGCGACGCGGGTTCGCACACCCTCAACCATGTCCTGCAAAGTTCAGGCGTGCAATTACCAAACCTCGAGCGTCTCGGTTTGGGTTGGATTCCAACCGTTCAAACCACTCGAGTTGACAAACCAACAGGTGCGTTCGGACGAATGCGTGAAGTCAGTCTGGGCAAAGACACCAGCACCGGACATTGGGAGTTTATGGGCGTGCAACTCGAGATGGCGTTTAAGACCTTTTACGACGGCTTCCCGAGTGAGGTGATGGATGCTTTCGCCGCCACCACCCGGCACGGTTGGCTGTGCAACGCCGTGTACTCGGGAACGGACGTGATCCGCGATTTTGGAGCCGCCCACCTCGAGACTGGCAACCCGATTGTTTACACCAGCGCCGACAGCGTGTTCCAGATTGCGACGCACGTTGACAAAGTACCGCTCGAGCAACTTTATGACTGGTGTCAGAAAGCCAGGGACATTTTGCAAGGCGAGTACGCGGTTGCCAGGGTGATTGCCCGTCCGTTCAAAGGCATTCACCCATTTGAGCGCGTCAATGAGGCTCGCAAAGATTTTAGCCTCGAGCCGCCCAGAACGGTGCTGGACGCGTTATTCGAGGCAAAACTGGACGTGATCGGTTTGGGTAAAATTCCTGACATTTACGCGGGTCATGGATTTACTCAAAGCATTCATACCGACAACAATGCTGACGGCATTGCCAAAATGCTAGCAGTCATGCACTCGAGTTTCAACGGTTTGGCGTTTCTGAATCTGGTCGATTTTGATGCAAAATTCGGTCATCGGCGCGATGTGGCGGG
>JANLWR010000428.1:0-8213 GCA_031364625.1 Deinococcales bacterium
TTTTGTCCTGTACTTAGCCCTGTACCGAAAAAGTCTAGCTACTTTAAACAATTCTACGTTAATTTTGAGTAAGTTGAAAACTACCTTTCAAAGAAAACAAACCATTTTCCACAAGTGAATTTTCCATAACTTGAAAATCAAAAAGGCGAACCTTTCGGATCGCCTTTTCTTTTCAAATCTCGAGCCTATGCGTACATCAACCGTCCTTTTGGTTCTGGAATGTTCCGACCCAACTCAGTTGCAGTTTCAATCCATTCTTGAACAATCACTTGAACATTCTCGAGGGCTTCTTTTTGTGTTTCACCATCTGCCACACAACCTGCAAGTTCTGGAACTTCAGCAATAAAGGCTTGATCTTGCTTACTCCAGTACAAAATAACTTCGTATTTATGATTCATCATTTTCACCTCCAAAAGGCACTCATGCTCTGATAGCCCTAATCATGGTTTACCTCCTGCTTCTCGAGATTCTACCGAAATGTTTGGTAAAACGCATCTCGAATTGACCTTAACTTTGAGCATCAGCAAAAAGGCGACCCTTTCGGATCGCCAATTCTTTTAACTTTGTAACTCGAGTTTAGCTTTCGCTGGTTTCGCTCGAGCTTTCTGCTGCAACTTCTGCAACTGATGGTACTTCAACTGGTGTAGGAGCGACTGGTGCTGCTGGTGCGCTGGCAACAACTTTCTCTTCGGTTTTAAGTTCGTCTTTCTTACCGCCACCGATTCCAAATTGGGCGAACAAGTCTGCGTACACGTCACCGAGTTTGGTGGTGACTTTACCGCCGCCAGCGTCTGCGTTGGCGCTGTTGTTGTTGCTGCTCGAGTAGTCGTAGTCGTATCCGCCACGTCCACCTTTGCCGCCGCCTTGTTGGTTGCCTCGGTTGCCGCCGCCGCCGTAACGGTTTGCGCCGCCCTCGCGTGTGCCGAATCGTTCTGCGCGGCTTGGTCCGCTTGGGATGTTCGCGCCGGTGCTGCCTGGTGCGCCCTCTTCGCGGATGGGTGGTCCACCTGGCAGGGTGCGTTTGCGTGACAGGCTGGCGCGTTGGTCTACTGGGTCAATGTTCAGAACCACGGCTTCGATATCGTCGCCTTTTTTGAACAGATCGCTTGGGTTGGTAACGCGTTCGTGGGCAAGTTCGGAAATGTGAATCAAGCCTTCGATGCCCTCTTCGATTTCCATGAAGACGCCGAAGTCTGTAAGACCGGTGACTTTGCCGCTGACTGGTGTTCCTGGTGGATACTTGGCTGGCAGGGCACTCCAAGGGTCAGGTGTGGTTTGGCGCAAGCCCAGGCTGATGCGGCGGTCTTTGGAGTCCATGCGGAGGATGACGGCTTCGACCTCGTCGCCTTCCTTCAGGACTTCGTTGGGGTGACGCACGCGTTTGGTCCATGAAAGTTCGGAAACGTGAATCAGACCCTCGAGTCCAGATTCGATTTCGACGAACGCACCGAAGTTGGTCAGGTTGGTGACTTTACCCTTGACGCGTTGACCAATCGTGTACTTCTCGACGGCGGCTTGCCACGGATCGCTCGAGAGTGCCTTCATGGAGAGGTTGATGCGGTCACGTTCGCCGTCCACGTCAATGACTTGGACTTTGACGTGCTCGCCGAGTTTCACAACCTCTTTTGGATGGTTGAAACGTGCGTAAGTCAGCTCGCTACGGTGAACCAGACCATCGACGCCGCCGAGGTTGACAAAGACACCAAAATCGGTGATTTCGACGACTGCACCCTCGAGAATCGTGCCTGGGGCGAGACGGTCTAAGGTTTCGGTTTTGGCTTTGTTCTTTTGCTCTTCGATGATGCTGCGGCGTGAAATAATCACGCGGTTGCGCTTGCGGTTGAGTTCGATCAATCGTACATCCAAAGGATGCCCAACGTAAGGATCGAGTTCGTTGACGCGGCGCACATCGAGCTGGCTGGCGGGCAAGAAAGCGCGGACGCCTTCGATGTTTGCCACAAGTCCACCTTTGACTTTTTCGTCAATGTGAACCGTGATGTTTTCGTTGTTTTCAAACACAGCTTGCAGCTTGCGCCAGCCTTTGTCTTGCTCGGCACGCTTTTTGGATAAGATAATCACGCCGTTCTGCATGTCAGAACGAACCACGTAAGCATCGATCTTGTCGCCTGGCTTGAATTGCTCTTGGGCTTGCTCGAGCGTCAAGGGTTCTTCGCTTAACTGATTCAGCGGAATTGTTCCCTCGATCTTCGCGCCGACATCGAGTGCCACGCCTTCGGTTCCTACAAACACGACTGTTCCGGTGACGACATCGCCACGGTTGAGTTCGCTGACGCGATCCTCTTCCGATGCGAGCACGTCTTCCATGGTCATGGCGGGATATTCCGTTTCGGCTGGTGCTGAAGCGGCTACGGGTGCCGCAGGTGCGGCTTGAGTGTTGACCGCCTCAGCGGTCTGATTCTGAATGACCGTGTCTTCCATTCCTAAAGTCCTCCTAAGACTTGCGCCTCTCGAGTTGGCGTCTTTTATGAAAGCCGTGTCGAGAGCAACACTTTATAGTAGCATTAAAAGGTTTTGCTGTAAACCAATGCAAGCGCAACCGTTAAACTCAAGAGAATGCCTACCCAGACGCAAATTTCAACTTCAGTTGAGAGTCGATTGTCCCGACTTGAGAAAATTTTCAAGCGTTTTTCACTGCGTTCAAAGAAACGCGGCGCAATCTCGTGCCACTCGGGATTCAAACTTTGCACCACGTCGTTTGCCAGAACCAAGCTGCGAGCTGCGATCAACGCTTCAATCAAATCGTCATACTCGAGCGTTTTAAAGCTTTAGGTTCGATTGAGATTTAGAACCAGAGCAACCGCAAAGTCGCAATCCAATTTACCAAACAACGATTTGATATTTTCCCGTCGCAAGGGTGAACACAAGCGACCATGCCCGACAGCGATCCCGCCCGTTAGCGCCCCAAGCCCGTAAGCGATGCCGCCCGACAGCGACCATGCCCGTTAGGTGCATTTTATGGTCAAGAAGGTGCGTCTTGGCATCAAGAAGGTGCTGCTTTAAGGGGCAAGGAGGTGCATCTTGGAATCAAGAAGGTGCGTCTTGGGATCAAGAAGGTGCGTTTTATGGTCAAGAAGGTTCACCCCTACCAAACACGATTTTTTCGTAGGGGCGAAGCTTGCGACCATGCCCACAGGTGCGTTTTATGGTCAAGATGTCTTCGCCCGCCAGGGCATGGAGGCTGTTCTAAAACGCACGAAATTCAGACTTTGCGGTTGCCCTGGATTTAGAACAACGAAACCTACAAACCCAAATAAGCCCGTTTCACATCGGGGTTTTCCATCAATTCGCTGCTGGGACCGGTCACGACCAACTTTCCATGCTCGAGCACATAGGCGCGGTCGGTAATTTTTAAGACTTGCCGCACGTTTTGTTCGACCAGCAAGACGGTGAGTTGCAGGCTTCGCATACTGGCAATGACTTGCATGACTTCTTTGACCACCCTGGGCGCTAACCCAAGGCTGGGTTCGTCCATCAAGAGCAGTTTGGGTTCGGACATTAAAGCGCGTCCAATGGCGATCATTTGTTGTTCGCCGCCCGACAACGAGCCTGCGAACAATTTGCGTTTCTCGAAAATACTTGGAAAAAAACTGTAAACGCCAGCGAGGTTTTGTTTGCGTCTGGCTTTGGTGCGGGGCAGGTACGCGCCCATCTCGAGATTTTCTTCGACGATCATGCCTGGGAACAATTGTCGTCCCATTGGCACGTGCGCGATGCCCAAATCGGTCAGGTCGTGCGGGGTTTTGCCAGAAATTTCTTGATTTTCAAACAGCACGCTGCCCGTTTTGGCTTTCAACATGCCCGAGACGACCCGCAAGATGGTACTTTTGCCAGAGCCGTTGCCGCCGACAAGTCCAATCAATTCCCCAGGGAAAATCTCGAGCGAGACGCCGTAAACCACTTGAACATCGCCGTAGGCAACATTGAGGTTTTGAACCTCGAGCAAAGCCGAAGTTGCAAGGTTTGGGCGGCTTGAAACTGAGGTTGAATCGGGCTTAATCATCGTCAGTTCCACCTAAGTACGCGTCGATGACGGCTTGGTTGCTGGTGATTTCTATTGGTGTGCCTTCGGCTATTTTTTCACCGAACGCCATGCAAATCACATGATCTGAAAGGGTCATGATGACTTTCATGATGTGCTCGACCATGACAATACCAATGCCAGTTTTTGAAAGCTGGCGAATAAACTCGATCATTTCGGCTTGGGCGGGCGGATTTAAACCAGCAATTACCTCATCCAAAAACAAGACTTTGGGCGATAACGCGAGGGCTTTTCCAACCTCGAGCCTGCGCCGACGAGCCAAATTGAGTTCCGAGCATTTTTGATTTTTTCGGTCTGCCAAACCCACCCGTTCCAATACCTCGAGCGCAGCCCGTTTGGCTTCTCTTGTTTGAGAATGATGCAGGAAACTCGAGATCATGACGTTTTCGAGTACGGTCATGTCCTCAAACGGTCTTTCGACTTGAAAGGTTCGCGCCATGCCGAGCCGTGGCAGTTCAAAAGCCGGCGTATTGGAAATGTTGCGCCCAGAAAGCGTGACCGTGCCAGAAGATTTTGGCACAAAACCAGTCAAGGCATTGAAGAAAGTGGTTTTGCCCGCGCCGTTGGGTCCGATCAAACCCACGATTTCACCTGGGCGCAATTTTAGGCTGACACCGTTGACGGCAGTGACGCCACCAAATTTTACGACAACACTTTCCGCCTCGAGAATGGGTGCTGTGCTGGTCATAAATTACCTTTTTCGAGTGGATGATTTTTCTTGTAAAACCAATGCTCGAGCGTCCCCATGACGCCTTTGGGCAAGTACAAAATGACCACGACAATCAGGATGCCGTAAACCAGCAAATTGGCTTCTTGCAGTTGACTGCGAAAAAATTCGGATGGAATCGCCAGGACAAAACTGCCGACCAATGGACCGTAAATCGTGCCGCGTCCGCCGATGATGGCGAGAAGCGCAATCTGAATTGAGGTTGCGGTCAGTAAAAAAGTATCTGGTTCAAACGCTTGCAAGTACATGGCGTACAGGCTGCCACCGAGCGCTGTAAAGGCGGCGCTGATGGCAAAGGCAATCAATTTAGCCCTGGCGGGATTGACACCCAACGCCATTGCGCCCTCCTCGTCTTCGCGTACGGCTTTCAGGTAAAAACCGAGTTTGGAATATTTGAGGTAATGCCCGAAGCCCAAAACGATGGCGACAAAAGCCAGCACCATAAAGTATTCGGGTTTGCGTTCGTACAAAAAATTGGGTAGATCAAAAGTGCTGAGAGACTTGCCCTCTGCGCCGTTGGTTAGCCAGCTTTCGTTTAACACGATCAAACGAATAATTTCGGCAACCGCAATGCTCGAGAGCGTAAAGTACGAACCTCGAAGGCGGAACGTTAGCGATCCCCAAGCCCAGGCGACCAGTGCGGCAAGAATCATGCCGGCAATCGTGCCAAAAAACGGTGAAAGATGCAGTGACTCGGCGAGCAAGGTCATGGTGTACGCGCCAATGCCGACCAGGGCGGCATGACCGAGGCTGTTTTGTCCAGTCCAACCGCCGAGGATATCCCAAGACAATGCCAAACCACCCAACAGCAGCGTCGAAATCCCGAAGTTCATAAATGACCCAAAGACGATTGGGTAAAGTGCCAACAAACCAAGCACCAACCCGAGCACCATTAACGGATGAACTCGAGCGAAAAATTTGGTTTTGGGAACGGGCGATGTCATGTTAAACCTCGAGCATTCTGAAATTTATGATTGCAAAAAATTGAACCTGACTTCATACGCGCTTGACGGTTCGTCCAAACAAACCTTCGGGCTTAAAAAGTAAAACCAGCAAGAAAATCAGCAAGCCGTAAGCATCGCGGTAATTAGAACCAAAGTGATTGCCCAGCGCAGGGATCAGTGGCAGGATGCTCGAGCCAAGGCTTTCGACCACGCCCAGGATCAGCCCGCCCAAAATTGCGCCAGGAATCGAACCGAGTCCTCCCAAAACGGTGACGATAAAGGCTTTGTTGGTAAAGGTCGTGTTCATGGTCAGTGTTGCGGTTGACAGGATCGGCAGCAGCAACACACCTGCCGCCACCGCCAAAGTCACGCCTGTACCAAAAACCACTGCGTAAATCTTGCGGGTGTCCACCCCTTGAAGCTCTGCGCCCAAACGGTTTTGGGCGGTGGCACGAATCGCACGTCCCAGTTCGGTACGGTACAAAACATAATTGAGTCCAAAAATAAGCACTGCCGTCAAGAGCACAGCCACAAACCGAATGATTGTAATCCGCAACTCGAGCGTCCCCAAGTGCATTGACCAGGTGTTGCTCGAGCTTTCATTGTAAAACGATTGCGGTTGCGCCCCAAATTTTAAGAGCAGCAAGTTTGAAATAATTAAGCCTGTTCCCAGCGTGGCGAGTTGGGTGCTTTGCTGGTTTGCGCCCAAAAGTTTACTGAGCACCAAACGGTGAATCAAAAACCCCAGACCGTAAGCCAATGGCGCGATAAACAAAATACTAACGAACGGATCGATGCCCAGGGCGCTAAAGGAGAAAAAAGCGCCGTACATGCCCAAAATCACAAATTCGCCGTGACCAAAATTAATCACTTTCATGACGCCAAAAATCAGTGATAGTCCGACACCGATCATGGCGTAAACACCGCCCGTCAGCAACCCGTCAATAATGCTTTGCAAGCCTTGCGAAACGATTTCCACATTCACCTCGAGATTGCTGAATATAAAAAAGTGACTCGAGTTTTTAAGCTCGAGTCACGGCTTGGTTGTTAACGCTTGTCCCAGGCTGGGGTTGGAAATTCGATCTTGCCTGTGAAAAGATTTTTGGGGTAAATCGGCACGAATTGCAATTTGTTACCTATTTTTTGAACTTGTTGCGCCACCATCGAGAGGTTGTTCTGGTTTTTATAACCAGCAAAATTCTCGAATTTGATGTTGGCATACGAGGTCGATAAGTTGGTGCTCAACAGCGCTTTGTTGATGGCTTCGCGGTCAGTCCCCGATCCGGCGCGTTTAATGGCATCGGCGGCGACCAGAATTCCCGCGTAGGCTTGAGCCGCATGATAGGTCGGTTCTTGCCCGCCCAGACCCGTGACGAGTTTGACGTAGAGTTTGTCATTGTTTGGGGTTTTCATTTGTGGAACCCAAGCCGTGGCGGTGACGACATATTGACTGGAACTGCCCGCGCCTTTGATAAAGTCTGGCAAGGCAAATCCTGCCGCCGCACCCGCAAAGATTTTAGGATTCAAACCGACCTCTTTGGATTGGCGCATGACCCCAACGGAATCTTCTTGATAACCGACCAGAAAAATTGCTTCTGGATTTTTGGCTTTAAAGCCGTTCAAGATGGGTCGAAAATCGGTCAGACCTTTGTCGTAGGTTTGGCTGGCGACAATTTCAATTTTGGTGCGTGCCGATTGCTCGATAGCCGAGTTGATGACGCTTTTTTCAAACGAACCCGTGCCGCCCAAAACCGCCACGGTTTTGATGCCCATGTCGGTAAAGACGTTAAACAAAACCTCGGCGTACTTGTCGGTTGGCGGGTTGATGCGGAACACGTAATCAAAGCCAGGTTTGGTGATGCTTTCGTCGCTCGAGCTGACGACAATATTAGGAACTTTTTGGCGCGAAAGGTACTGCGCCTGGGCTTTGACGATGCTCGAGGAATACTCGTTGATGATGACGCCAACGCCAGCGTTGACCAGTCGTTCGGCGGCTGCCAGACCTTTGTTGACATCCGATGCGGAATCCTCGAGTTGCAGTTCTACTTTTTGACCGTTGATGCCGCCTTTGGCGTTGATCTCTTTGATGGCGACCTCAAAGCCTGTTTTTTGTTGTTTGCCAAAGTCGGCTTGCCGACCTGTCAGCGTGGTGATCGCACCAATTTTGATGGTTGCGGTTTGTTGCGCCCCTGTTACCCCAAGCACCACGCCCGTTCCCAGCACAAGTGACAGCATCCAATAACGTTTTTTCATACATTCCTCCTCAGGCTCGAGCGGCAATGACTTGCGTGAAAACGCAAGATTGACTCTCGAGGGTTGATCCGTTGAACTTGTCAGACAACTGATGATATGATTATTGAAATCATTTCGTCAAGCCCCGATTCAGTCAATAAACGAGGAATTATGCTGCTCGGCACACAAAATCATATTAAAGAACGCTCCAAGTTGGCTGAATTGATCGCCGAACGAATCGGCGAATGGG
>JANLWR010000460.1:0-5378 GCA_031364625.1 Deinococcales bacterium
TTCGAGGATGCGTTCAAAAAGTTTAGCCCTTTTTTTGTGCGCCGATCATCACGGAATTCAGCTTGGCTGAAAGTGTTCGTTTTCATGTGCTAAACGTAACATGATTGACTTGTGTGCAAACCGTAGCCTGGGAGAGAAGGGAGTTTTATTGATTTCTCGAGAAGCGGGTTTGCCCGTTAGCTGCGCCCTGAGCTTCATTACGGTTTGATCTCTGGGCAATCAACCACGAAGCTCGAGTTTGCACCAATCACCACGTCGGGCAGGGTGGCGGTGATGTCTTCGATAAAACTGAATTGGGTGCTGCCAAACTCGCCAATGATGATGTGAAACGTCAGCATGAGGTTGGCAAATTTCCCACCGACACTGATTGGGCTGGTTTGCAAGACCATCTCGAGTTTGCCTGGTAAATTCCAGGGCAGTCGCGCCCAAAACCTTGCGCCGATGCTGGTTCGTAAGCCCAAGCCTTGCAGTTGCGGGGCGCTCGAGAGTGGAATGACGGCATGAATGGCAATGCCGCCCCAGGTGGCGTCGTAACTTGCGGTCAAACCCAAACGCCATGCGCCGCCGCCCAGAAAGTTCTGGCTGTCGGCAAGTGGAATGCCCAGGGTCACTCGGGTCCAGATGTTGTCCGTCCAATTTGCGCCCCACGCCAGAACAGGGTCGCCGAAGCCAGCCACGGGATTGAACACGCCTACGGATGGCTGCCCTGGCAGGTCAATACGGATTTCGTTCAAGGATGGAATCGGGCTTTGACCCACGCCCAAAAGACCGTGAAAGGCGTTTAAGGGAATGTCCAGAATGCCAGACCATAAAATTTGAATTGGTACAAGAACACTGAATTCGCCGTACTGGCTGGCAAGCTTAAACTTGGCGGTCAACTGCCAACGCTCGAGGTCGGTGTTGATACTGCCCCAATCGCCTTCTTCGTAAGACAGGTAATTGACAATCCTAAAATCGGCATCAATCGCGCACCCGTTATCGATTGGGCGCGTGCCGTAAGGCAGCATGTACGGATCAAAAACTGCCGCCCAAGAATTTTGCACGCTTGGGTTACTTTGGGCAAAAGCAGTGGTGCAAAATAGCAGCAAAATCAAGCTCGAGAGAAAGCAGCGTTTCATCATGGGCAGGTCGTCGGACCGCCCGTAACCGATCCTTCTCGAGAGCAAATGGTGCGGTTGCTGACGCGCACGGTCAGGCTGGTGCTGACAATGGCTGTGTCAACCGTAATGCCGCGCATTTCGCCAATCTGATCGATCACCACAGCTTGATTCGCCGCGCCACTGACACGGTGATAAACGCTGACATCGTACACGCCAGGGTCAAGCTCGAGGAAGCTGAACTTGCCGTCGCTGCCAAGCGTCGTGTCGGGGTAATTGAGGCGTCGGCGGCAACTGCCAGCCGAACAATTTGGGTCGGTGTTGGGGTCGTTGCTGGTGTATTTTTGGTAAAATCGTACAAAATAATCACTGCCAGAGACAAGCGCATTGCCCTGATTGTAATAGACCCGAACCTCGAGCATCCTGCCAGAGTTGTAAGTGATATTGACCCGTCCGGCGTAATTTCCAGCCGCCAAACCCGTGCGGTTTAAACCCAGGCTGACCAGTTGCTTTGCACCGGGCGCTATCGTGACATTGGGGTTTGCGGGTGTACTTAAACCAGCACCCGTAACCGTGATGGTTGCGCTGGCGCTCGAGTCGCCCACGTTTTGCAAACTAAAATTCGCGCCCGAAAGGCTCGAGCCTAAATTGATCGCGCCCGCTTTTGTGCCAGTGCTCGAGTCTGAAACTTGGGTCAGCAGTGCGCCAATCGCGCCAAACGCACTGGCGTTTTGCACGGCTTTTTGCGCGTTGAGTAATCCTGCGCCGCAACCCGCCTCACAACCCGTCACGCCCGTCAAGCTCGAGGCGTCTTGCAGGTACGAGAGTACCCTTGCCCAGTTGCTGCTTTTGTTCACGTTGCTTGGGGTCAAGAGGTTTGGTTGACGGCTCATCATCAGGGCAACCGCGCCCGCCACATGCGGGGCTGCCATGCTCGTGCCTTGAAGGTTGGCATAGCCAAGAACACCGCTTGCGCATGGGGCTGTACTGCCCGAACTGAATCCAGATGCGCCGCAACCTTGTAAGCTTAAGATGCCGTCCTCGGCTTTGAAGCGCACCGCTTGATCTCCACCAGGCGCAACCAGAGAAACGCCAGGTCCGGTGTTGGAATAATTCGCCTTGAGGTTGGTTGCCCCCGTTGCACCGACCACGATCACGCCTTGTTGGTTGGCGGGTGAAAAACCGCTGACATCGACGGGTTTACCCGAGGCATCACCGTTCCCCGCCGCAATGACCACCACCGCCCCTCGAGCGTTGGCTTTGTCGATGGCGTCCTGCATGGCTTGAGAGGGTGCAGTCGCACCTCCCAGGCTCATGTTGACCACTTGGGCGGGGTTTGGGTTGGTGGCAAAGCCTGCTACGGGTTCTCCGACAGCCCAGAGCAAACCTGCAATAATGTTTGAAAAATCGCCACTGCTCGCACTGAGCGCCCGAATTGGCAAGACTCGAGCATTCCAAGCCACACCCGCAATGCCAGTGGCGTTGTTGGTGCAAGCCGCCGCCGTGCCTGCCACGTGCGTACCATGAAATTCGCTGTCGGCTGTGGCGTCAAACGGGTCGGTGTCCTTGTCAACCGTGTCGATGCCAGGGGCAATTTTAGAGATTCCAGGCGCAACCTCGCAGGAAAAATCTGGGTGTTGACGGCTGGCATCGCCCGCTTTGAAGAGAATTCCCGAGTCAATCACGGCGATGGTGACGCCCTTGCCAACATCGGCGTCGCTCGAGAATTCGTTCCAAGCCGCCTGTGAGTTCATGGCGGCGACATCCCATTGTTGAGAAAGCAACGGGTCGTTTGGAGTGGAGAATGCGTGGGCGATGTAATTGGGTTCGGCGTATTCAATATCATCCCTAGCATTCAAAGTATCAATCCACTCGAGCGTCTGAACGCCATCAGCCTCGCTGCCACGCACACTGCTTCGAGTTCGCAAACTTGGCATCTCGAGCAGGTTTAAATCACCTGAAAGGTTTGCGCCCGAACGGTTGCGGCTGCTTGTCTTGTACTTTACAAGGGCTTGCCCTGGCACAAATTCGGCTTGGCTGGCGAGGTTTAAAAATTGTGGTCCTGCAGAGACCGTGCCAGTCACACCAGCTTTTTGGGGGCAGCTCGAGAACAAGATCGCCACGATGGGCGCCAAAATCCATAATCGCATGGTGTCAGAATACCGTTTAAATCTGAGTTTTAAGTTCAGTGTTGGTTTAGTTTCCTCTCAGACACAAGTTTGACGGTTTAGACCCAAAAGCTTCAGAATGCAGTGTGCTGCAATTCATGCCAATCACCGCTAAACATTGGGATGTTCTCGAGCCGATGGTCAAAGAGTTCTGGCTGTTCGAGCAAATTCCATTCTCGAGCGACAGCGCCCTAAAAGTCTGGCAGAACGCTTGGCTGCATCCCGAATTCGTGCGCGGTTGGTTGCTCGAGTTTGAATCCCAAGTCGTGGGTTATGTGGTTCTCACTTTTGGTTTCAGCCTCGAGTACGGCGGCTTGGACGCCTATGTGGACGAACTTTTTGTCAAACCCGAATTTCGAGGTTGCGGTTTTGCTTCTCAGGCGCTCGGGTTTTTGGCTCTTGAGTGTCAAAAGTTAAACATTGTTGCTTTGCATCTCGAGGTGGACGCCGACAATCACAATGCCAAAGCTTTGTACGCAAAACATGGTTTTGCAAGCACAAAACGAGAATTGCTGAACAAGGTTTTATCTTGAAACCCAACCTTCGCAGCAACGACCCGATGTGGAGTCTCGAGATGACGCACTGGGTTAACGGGCTGTCATTGGTTGCAGGTGTAGACGAGGCTGGACGCGGCGCTCTGGCGGGACCCGTTTCGGTGGGTGTGGTGATTCTGCCGCCAGACGGAAGAAAACGCGATTACCACGATTCCAAAACCCTAACGCCCAAACAACGCCAAAAACTCGCGCTCGAGATTCAAGCTGAAGCACTGGCATGGTCGCTCGAGTTTGCCCCAGCTTCTGAGGTCGATCAATTCGGCGTGCTCGCAGCCACCAAACGCGCCGCCATTCGCGCCATTGCCAAACTCGAGCTTCAACCCGATGCGCTCGTGACCGATTACCTCAAACTTGGGTTGACTATTCCAACCCTTGCACCAGCCAAAGCCGACAACAATTCGTACAATGTCGCCGCCGCCAGCATCCTCGCCAAAACCGCCAGGGACGAATTCATGATTCAACTGGCGCTGACGCATCCAGAATACGGCTTCGAGCGCCACAAAGGGTACGGCGCAGCCAGGCATTTACAAGCGCTTCAAGACCACGGCGCGATTCTCGAGCATCGGCGGTCATTTGCGCCCGTGGCGATGGTGGTTGAAGGTTTGTTTAAAGATTTAACCAAGGTCTGAGAGTGGCGGCTTGAGCGGTACGTTTGGTTTAAAGAAACCGCGCAACAAAACGGGTGTGATGATCGCGCTCGAGATTACCAAGACCACCGCCATTGAAAGAATCTCAGCTTCAATGATGCCGCGCTCAATGCCAATGCTGGCAACGATCAACCCCACCTCGCCCCGCGCAATCATGCCCGCCCCAACCCGCGCCGCCTCGAGCGGTTTAAAACCCGTCAAGAATGCGCCTGTGGTTGCGCCCAGGAACTTCCCGCCCAACGCCAGCACCAGAATGCCAATCACAAACCAGAAACGCCCACCTTGAAACGCCTCGAGTAAATTGGCGTTCAAACCAATGTTCACCAGAAACACGGGAATGAACACGCCGTAAGCCAGCGCCCGCATTCTCGAGTCGAGGTCTAATTTGAACGGATTTTGCTCGAACAAGACCCCCAGCAGATACGCGCCCGTGATCGCCGCCAAACCGCCAATCAATTCTGCGCCGAGGGCATACATGAACAACAATCCAAGTCCAGCCGCCAGCAAACCTTCCGGTACGCCAAGACCCGCGAACCATTTCAGGAAACCTCGAGCCACAGGCGCAAAGAGAGTACCAATGGTCACAAATGCCACAACCTTCAAAATCACCAACCACAACGGCGCACCGCTCGAGACGGCAAGCGCCAACGCCACCAGTGCCAGCACATCGTCGATCACCGCCGCGCCAAGAATGGTCGTGCCTTCTTTGGATCGTAATTTCCCGAGTTCCTCGAGCGTCCGCGCCGAAATTGAAATGCTGGTCGCGGCAATCACCACACCGACAAAAATCGCGGCATTTTGTTCCATTCCAATCGCGCTCGAGAGCAACCAGCCACCGACAAACGGAATCAATAAACCGCCCCCTGCTACTGCAATGGCGCTGCCACCGACGCGACGCATTACGGTCACGTC
>JANLWR010000042.1:0-1584 GCA_031364625.1 Deinococcales bacterium
AGCATTGTCAAAGCCGAAATTGCAAGACTCGAGCATCAATCCCAAAACGCGCTTCAATACCTGAATGAAGTTAACCCGAATCGCCTTTGGACATGGGAAGAAGCAAAATGCTTCCCCAAATTGTTTGCACTCTGGGACGAATCTAGGGGTGCAAGAACAAAAACCATTTCGGTCATTCGTAACGTGATTCAAGTCCGTTTATTTGGAACAATTCGAGTCGAAGTTAATAACCGAACCGTTCCTTTAAAATCCAACGGACGACCCGCCGAACTTTTTGGATTGCTGCTGTATCACGGTGGAAACTTATCGAGTGAACGGGTCAACCATTTTTTATTTCCAGAGGAAAGTTACGAACAACACCCACGCAACCGAAAAACTTTATCACAATTTGTGAAAACCCTTCGTCAAACTCTTGGTTGGAACGACAGCATCCAAAACCGCGCAGGTCGTATCGAGCTTGACCCAAACAGTGAGTGGCGCAGTGATCTCGAGACAAAAAATCATAAGCAGAGTCGTTTTCTGGATGGAATGGCGAGTGAATGGATTCTTGAAGCGAATCAAAAATACACCCCTTAAATCTGAGCAAATAACACTCAGAAAAAATGCGTCAAAAATACAAATTATCGTTTACTCGACAAAGCTGCGACAAGCCTTCATTATACTCGCACCATGTTTGAAGCCAGCACAGCCAACAAAGCCAAACGGTTGCTCGAGATGGTGCGGTTATTGACGACAGGTCAATACACCACCAAACAACTTGCCCAAAAACTATTTGTGTTTGACCAAGACCCGAACAACATTGATCAAAAAGACAATGACCTGGAAAATAAGCAACGTGCGGTACAGCAGTACCTTAAAGAATTGAAAGACGATCAATACGACATTAAAAAATTACTGAACGATCACTACACAATCAAACAACCTGGTCACGATGGACTCGATCCACTAGAAGCCCTAGCACTTCATGCCAGCACCCGAATGCTTTACCACCAAACACCACACCGTATCTACCGCAAAGCACTCGAGCGACTCCTCAAATTTATCCCAAGCTCGATTCGTGAAACCGTCAAATTAAGCGTCCAACAAGTTGAAACCCGCACCAGCGAAGACAAAGCCTTTGAGTTTGCCGCCAGGGCTTGGTTTGCACACCAGCAACTCGAATTTACTTACGAAACGTCAAACGAAAGCCGAAAGTTTTTATTTGACACGTTTTTTATTGAAGTCAACAGAACATCACACGCCATTTACCTGATCGGATTCGAGCACAACTTTAAACACCAAATCATAACCATCAAAGCCAACCGAATCCGTGAACCACGCATTCTCGAGACAACTTACAAAACCCCAAAAAATTTTGATATCAATCACTACCTTCACGGCGCGGTTGGGATATTGGGACAAGCCGAACAAGAACTGATGACCGTAACCCTGCGTTTTGCCCCCGAAGCACGACACAGACTTAAAGAAGGCGGTTACAGCCCCACCACCAAGCTCGAGTTTTGCGCCGACGGAACAACGCTAGCCACCGTCAAAGCGGGCGCGAACAAAGACGGAATGCCCTGGGAAGTCCTTTCTTGGGCGAGG
>JANLWR010000515.1:0-2746 GCA_031364625.1 Deinococcales bacterium
AAACTGATACCCGCCACGCCGCCCAAGAACAATGTCAGGATGGTCGTTATTTGGTTGACGCTCGAGAGGGCGTCGGCTTGGTTGGAAACGTTAAAATCGTAATCGTCTGGGGTTTCTTTTTTGTGCCGTGCAGCCAGCAAATCGGTGATTTTTTGTTGCAAGTCTTTGAGCGTGTCTTTGTTTGCGCCTTGTACGCTAACGCTTTGTACGGTCAATTGACCACTGGCGCTGTTGTTGCGTCCAAGGCGTTGTTGGAAGGTGTTTAACGGCACAAAAACTTGGGTGTTTGGGCTGGCAAAACCACTGTTGCCCTTGTCTGGTAAGACGCCAACTACGGTAAAACTGACGCCGCTGATCTTGAATTTTTGTGCAAGCGCGTCGGTATTGCCAAACAAATCGGTTTGCACCTGATAACCGATCACGGCGACGCGTTTGCGTCCGTTGACGTCGTTGGTCGTGAACCAAGTCCCTTTTGAGACGCTCGAGTTTCGCACGATTTCGTAATCTGGAGTTGTGCCGATCACGGTCACGCTCATGTTTGTGCCCGCAAATTTGGCTTGGGAGTTGGTTTGGCTGGTCGGTGCAACCCCTGCAACATCGCCGCCCATGTCTTTGATGGCTTTGACATCGCCCATCGTGATGGTTTGCTGACCACCGGTGCGTACCAATCCTGGTGGTCCGCCGCGTCCGCCGGCGCCACTGCCAACGGTCAGCAAATTGGTGCCCAGTCCCTCGAGTTGTTTGGTGATGCCGCCCGTTGCGCCCGAACCCAGGCTGGTCAGGGCAATCACGGCGGCAACGCCGATAATCACACCAAGGGCGGTCAGCAAACTGCGGGTTTTGTTCGCCAGAATCGCCCGCCAGGCAATTTGCAGGGTTTGACCGAAGTTCAGTCCGACCTTGTTGGCAACTCGAGGTTTGGCTTGGCTTGTCTCGAGCCGCCTATTGTTGACTGCTTCCATAAGATTCACTCCTCGAGTTCAGGTGCTGATGGCGCTGGTGGCGTTCGGCGCGACTTCGCCGTAGGGAATGGCGCGGCGCGGGTTGGCTTGGGTGGTGTCGGACTCGAGCAGCCCGTCGCGCAACCTGACAATGCGTTTGCAGTGCGCCCCAATGTCGGGTTCGTGGGTGACAATCACCACGGTGCTGCCCTCATCGTTGAGTTCTTGAAACAGCGCCATGATCTCTTCACTGGTTCTCGAGTCCAGGTTGCCCGTGGGTTCGTCCGCCAGCAAGATCGCTGGACTCATGGTTAACGCCCTTGCCACGGCGACGCGCTGTTTTTGACCGCCCGAAATCTGGCTCGGCAGGTTTCGGGCTTTGTCCGCCAGCCCAACCTTCTCGAGCATCTGCATGGCGCGTTCGCGGCGGTCTCGAGCGTTCCAACCCGCATAAGTCAGCGGCACTTCGACATTCTCGAGCAGATTCTGCCGTGACAGCAAATGAAAGGCTTGGAAGACAAAACCAATCTCGAGGTTGCGGGCTTCAGAGCGTTCGTTCTCGGTCAGTTCGGTCACGTCGCGTCCGCGCAGGTAATACTCGCCGCTGGTGGGGCGATCCAGCAAGCCAATGACTTGCATCAGGGTGGTTTTACCGCTGCCCGAGGGTCCCATCAGCGCCACCATGTCACCATCAAAAATCTCCAAACTCACACCTTTCAGGGCTTGAAATTCGATCTCACCCATCGTGTAGGTTTTGATGATTCTCTCGAGTTTCAAGATGGCGCTCATTTCAGTTGCCCCCAATGGCGGCGCTGCTCGAGCCTGCGCTGGCACGGGTGGGAAGCACGACGGTTTGCTGAGGCTCGAGTCCAGATTCGATCACAATATTCGTGCCGTCATCCGCGCCAGTTCGCACTCGCACGGTATCCTGAACTTTGGTCTTTGGATCAAGCACGGTGACGTATGAGCGGGTTCGCACCGTCTGAACGGCACGTTTGGGCAGCGTCAAAGCATCTGCCACCTCGAGCGAGATCACTTCGGCTTCGGCGGTCATGCCTGGGCGCAATTGCAGGTCGCTGTTCGGCACGGTCACGGTCACGTAAAACACGGCGATGTTCTGTGAGATTTTGGCTTGGGGCGAGATTTTGGTGACTGTACCCTGAAATTTTTGGTCTGGAATCGCGTCGAGGCTCAGTTCGGCACTTTGCCCGAGTTTGACCTTGGCAATTTCGGTTTCGTCCACCTGCACTGGTAAGTTCACACTCGAGTCGTCGAGCATCGTAAACAGGGCTGCGCCGCTGCCCGCCGAGCTTCCAACTTGGGCGGTCACGCTCGAGATCACGCCGTTCATGGGGGCGTAAATTTTGGTGTTCGCCAGGTCGCTCTGGGCGTTTCGCAAGCTGATTTGCGCCTGTTCAACCGCAAGTTGCAGATTGCTCAAATCTTGCGAATCCGAACCCGCTTTTAAACCCACCGCGTTTTTGTTGGTGCTGAGTGCAATTCGTGCCGATTCGAGGTTGGTTTGTGCCTTCTCGAGGTTGCTCTGGGCGGTTTGCACGTCCAGGCTCGAGTTTCCACCCGCCGCGAAGAGTTTTCGGGCGTTGCTCAGGGCAGTTTGGGCGTTTGCAACTTCAATTTGGGCGTTGGAAAAGCTGGCTTGGCTCGAGGAAATTTGTTGTTGCTGGCTGGCGCGGTTGCTGCTCTGCGAGATGCGTTGCGACTCGAGTTGAGCGCCCGCTTTTTTCAAACTGATCTGGGCGTTCTCGAGGGTTCGTTGCAGCGTGGTTGGGTCGAGTTTGGCGATC
>JANLWR010000517.1:0-3903 GCA_031364625.1 Deinococcales bacterium
GTCCAAGTGCTGACATCCAAACCGTGACTGGCGAGCAAATCAATCACTTTCTTGGGAATGGTTGGATCAGGTTCTGTGCCTGCATTGCCGACATGCAGTTCAATTCCAGATTCTCGAGCAAATTGGGCAGTGTAGGCGGCAGCAATCACACTTTTTGCGACACCATGCGGACAGAGGAACAAGATATTCATACGTCTCCTTCAAACAAGAGTTCTGCATACAACGCCTCGAAAACCAATGCGCCGCGCTCGAGTGCCAGCAAATCATTGTCGCTCGAGCGTCGAATGCCACGGCAGATCAAATCCAGTCCGAACGCGGCAGGCTCGAGCGAGATTTCACTGACGATATCGGCTTCGTCCACGATTCGGGCAATTCGTTTTAAGATCGGGTCTTCAAGTTTGTACTCGAGCATGATGGTGTGAAAACTCGAGTGACCTGAGTGGTGGCTTAAATGTACTCCAGGAATATCAAATGCCAAAGGTTCAAGGCTGCTCGAACCCTCGGGAATGAAGCTAAAACTTGCCTCTGCATCGATGTATTTGCGAATCAACCAGGCGCAAGCCATCCGGTCTACGCCAACGTTTTCCCAGGTCACCCAGTTCATGTTTCACCCCTCGAGTTTGCCAATATGCTGCGAACTGTTGTGCCAAGCTTTGACTTGCAATGATCCAAAGCTTTGATCTGCTGGTAACGTTTTGAAATGGCTGCCAGATCAGGATTTTCTGCCTCGAGTTTTAGCAGCAATTCTTGATATTGCGGTTCGACCAGTTCCAGAAAAGCTTGCTCGAGGATTGCGTCTTGTCCCTCGAGCGTTGCCTTTGAAATCCAAACACTGGCACTGCCTGATTGTTGGTTGATGTCGTTGGCAAGCCATTGAAACTGTTCCTTGTGGCGCGAATTTTCGGGCAGCACCCAGACCGAATCGTGGGTTAAGACCGCACCCAAACTCCTTAGTTTGCGCCAGACGCCGACCCGAAGCGCACTGGGTTCTCGAGGAATTTTGTAAATCAAAAACAACCAGTTTTGATTCATGGATGCACCAACGGGTAGATCAACAAGCCAATGATGGCGGCAGCGGCAACGATGACGGGTTCTGAAATTTTCTTAAAGCGCAATAAAATAACCAGTGTGATGATTGCCAGAACAACGGTGGGAATATCGGTCAAAGTGCGCCGCCCAAGAACCACCACCGCAGACCGCGCCAGTGGCTGCAGCGGTCACACCATCAACAAACGCGGCGACGCTCGGATTTTTACCGTACTTTTTGAAGTACGGTGCGGGTAAAACCGTAAACAAATACGCGGGTAGAAACGTGGCAATCGCCGCCAGACTCGCACCCGAAAAGCCCGCCACCAAATAGCCAATAAAGGCGGTGGTAATCACCACCGGACCTGGCGTTATCATGGCTACCGCCACGGCATCGACAAATTGATGGTCGGTCAACCAATGGTTGGTTTTGACCACCCCACCATATAAGAACGGCACGATTGCCAATCCACTGCCGAAGACAAAAGCGCCCGCCTGAAAAAAATACCAGAAGAGGCTCGAGAGCAGTGCAGGCGTTTGACTGGGAGCGGTGAGTGCCATCAGCGCAAGGCTCGAGATGCCCGAGAATCGTTTGACCCAAGCGGGTGGGGCTTGGATCAAACAGGTGATCATGCCGCCCAGCAAAAACAACCACACCGCTTCGGATTCGGTGAATACCGTCCAAGCTGCGGCAACCGCGAAAATGATCCATAACAAACGATCTCGAGCCAACGTTTTTATTGAGAGCTTAAAAGCACTGTTGGCAATAATGCCAATGACACAGGCACTGACCGCGTAAAACACGGCTTGCATCCAGGTTAAACCACCAAAATGCGTGTACGCCCAACCCAAAATCACGACCATCACAAACGAGGGCAGCACGAATGCCAAACCTGTCAGACTCGAGCCAAGAATGCCGTAATGGACGTAACCCAAGTACATGGCGAGTTGTGCTGCCAACGGTCCTGGGGCAAGTTGCGAGAGTGCCAGACCTTCTTTGTATTCACTTTCTGATATCCAAGCTCGAGCTTCGACCAGATCGCACTGCATAAAGCCAACCAGTGCCACAGGACCACCAAACCCCAGAGCGCCAAGGCGTAAAAAATAAAGCAGCAGGTCTTTGAGGCTGTACTTGAGAGGCATCAAGAATACAGTACATGTAACCACGGTTACAAGTCAAATTTTAATTTGTTCAGTCCCCTATGCGTCAGCCATTCAGACAGGTACAATTGAGGGGGTTAACGTTCCATGAGGGGGGCGTTCACACTCTCACACAGCTCGAGCCTGACATAATCTCGAGCTGTACTGAAGTGTTTTTGGAGGTTAGGTATGAAGAACGGCATAAAACTCGGTTTGGCAGCGCTCGCACTGGTCGGCACAGGTCTGGTCACCAGCAGTGCGCAAAACGCCAAGATCAAAGCAGCCTTTATTTACATTGGACCCGTCGGCGATTACGGTTGGACGTACGCGCACGAACAAGCCCGCCTCGAGATGCAAAAAGCCGTTCCTGGCGTGGAAAGCATCACGGTCGAATCTGTGCCAGAAGGTCAAGCGGGACCGTTCTTGGATAAGGTCGTCAAAGATGGCGCAAAAGTGGTCTTCACCACCAGCTTTGGTTACATGGACGGCACACTCGAAGCCGCCAAAAAATACCCCGATGTGATCTTTGCGCACGCTTCGGGTTACAAACGCGCCCCGAACATGGCAACCTACATGGCAGACTTTTATCAGGTCTATTACTTAAACGGCATGATGGCAGGTGCTTTAAGCAAATCGGGCAAAATTGGTTACGTTGGCGCGTTCCCAATCAGTGAAGTCAAACGTCACATCAATGCTTTTGCGATGGGCGCTCGAGCTGTCAACCCGAAAGCAACTGTCAATGTGCGTTGGATCAACGCCTGGTTTAACCCTGCCGCCGCCAAGGAAGCCACCGAGGCATTGATTTCTGAGGGTATTGATGCGATGGCATTCACCGAGGACACCCCAACGGTGGTGCAGACCGCCGACAAAAAAGGCGTGCTGTCGTTCGGGCATTACACCCCAATGGGTAAATTTGGACCCAAAACCGTGGTGTCTGGGCAGATTGTGGATTGGTCAAGAATTTACACTGACTTCATGAAGAACGTGGTGGCTGGCAAGTACACCAGCAAGAACTTGCAAGATGTCGATTACTGGTGGTTACTCTCCAAAAAAGCGGTCAAAGTTGGTTACGACGAAAACAATGTTGTCAACCCAGTTTTTGTTGAGGCGTTAAAAGCCAAAATGGTCGGCAAGGTCAGCGCCTACAGCCTGATCATGACGCGCCTTGCCCAAATGAGCAAAGCCAAACCAAACTTTGACCCCTTCAGCGGTCCAATCAAAGACCGCAAAGGCGTGGTTCGTGTATCAGCAGGCAAAACCCTGAATCCAGGCGAATTGACCAGCCTCGAGTGGGCAGCGCCCGGTGTGGTCGGACAATGGGAAAACGAACCCAAATAAATTTTTAAACCTTTCTCAGAGCACCCGATTTTAGGTGCTCTTTTTTTATCCTCAGAAGTCTAGATTTATTTACAAGCTTTACGCCTCGCCCTGCGTTACACTTGCCGTATGAATACAAAATCAAAAGTTGGAATTGTTGGTTGCGGCAACATCAGTGGCATTTACCTGAAAAACCTGCCCAGCTTCGAGAATCTCGAGGTCAGCGCCGTGGCAGATTTAGATTTAGACCGCGCCCGAGCCAAAGCCGAAGAATTTGGTGTGCCTCTGGCTTTAAGCGTCGAGGAGATGCTGGCATCTGAGGTTGATGTGATCGTGAACCTGACGATTCCGGCGGCACACGGCGAAATTGGGCTGGCGGCATTAAGTGCTGGCAAGCACGTCTACAACGAAAAACCGCTC
>JANLWR010000520.1:0-2462 GCA_031364625.1 Deinococcales bacterium
CCTTCTCTCCTAGGAGAGAAGGGTCGGGGATGAGATGGAAAACCCACCCGCCCCAACCAGGAGAAACCCATGTCAAACATCAAACGCCTCGTCACGTCCGAATCCGTCACCGAAGGTCATCCCGACAAACTCGCAGATCGCATTTCCGATTCTGTGCTGGACGCGTTCCTCGAGCAAGACCCAAAATCCAGGGTGGCTTGCGAAACGCTTTGCACGACTGGTTTGGTGCTGGTGGCGGGTGAGATCACCTCTCGAGCCGATTTTGTTGATGTGCAAAAAGTGGTCAGGAACGCAATCATTAGCATTGGGTACACGCAGGCGCAGTTTGGTTTTGACGGGCATAACGTGGCAATTCTGAACACCATCAACGGGCAAAGTCCCGAGATTGCCAGCGGTGTCAACGAATCTTGGGAGTGGCGCAACGGCGACCGTGACCCGAAGAATTTACGTGGTGCGGGCGATCAGGGTTTGATGTTTGGTTATGCCACCGATGAAACACCAGAACTCATGCCGATGCCACTTGCGCTGGCGCACGCAATTGCGGCACGGCTGGCGAAACTTCGCAAAGATGGCACACTGCCTTACTTGCGCCCGGACGGTAAATCTCAGGTGACACTCGAGTATCTGGGCGATAAACCCGTGAGGCTCGAGACGGTTGTGGTCAGCACACAACACAACGAAAAGGTTTCACAAGAGCAAATCAAAAAAGATGTGATCGAGCACGTGATTAGACCAATCATTCCGGGCAGCATCTCGAGCGATGATGTCAATTTTTATATCAACCCGAGCGGCAGTTTTATTTTCGGTGGTCCAAGTGCGGATTCTGGTTTGACGGGGCGCAAAATTATTGTGGACACCTACGGCGGCGCGATTCCGCACGGTGGCGGGGCGTTCTCGGGCAAAGACCCGACCAAAGTGGATCGCAGCGCGGCGTACTATGCACGGTACATGGCAAAAAACTTGGTCGCGGCGGGGTTGGCAACTCGCGCCATGATTGAGGTGGCGTATGCGATTGGCAAGGCAAATCCAGTTTCGTTGCGCGTGGAAAGCTTTGGCACGGGCAAAATGTCAGACGATAAACTGGGCGCATTGCTGCTCGAGCATTTTGATCCAAGACCGTTAAACATTATTGAAGAACTCAACCTCGAGCGTCCGATTTATGCGCCAACCACGAGTTACGGGCATTTTGGACGGTCTGAATTTCCGTGGGAGAACACTGAAAAAGCCAGTTTGTTGATGGGTTGATTTACAAGAAGATGCTGACGGGGACACGGAATTTCTCGGCGAATACTTTTGCCAGTTGCTTGGAGATGCTTCGTTGTCCTCGCAAAATTTTGGAAAGTGCCGATTGGTCTACCAAGTCTTTTAGATCGCTGGCTTTTAATTGATGTTGGGTCATCAAAAACCCGAGCATTTCCGCTGGGCTGCTGTCAGGAATGTGGACGTTAGCTTCTTCCCAAGCGCCAATGTTTTGTGCCAACAGTTGCACCAAACCCAGGTAACGCACGTCATTTGGCGATTCCATGCGGTCTGTAATTTCATCTAAAAATGCAACGGCATTGTCATAGTCGGCTTCACTCGAGATGGGTTTGAGCAAATCACGTCCAATTTCGGCAAAGGATTCCCACTGGTGCAGCACTTTATTGAGTGATTTCATGATTGTGCCTTTCTGGTTTTGGCTTTTTTGGCTCGAGCGTCGAGTTTTTGCTCTTCTAGGGCATTCCAATGTACGTATTCTTCATGGGTGAAAACGTGACGGATCAATACCAATTTTGATTCGAAGTACACGATGGCGATGATCCTGAATTTGTTGCCGCCAATGTCAAAAACGACGTAATCTTTAACCAGATCAACACTGCTAAAAAATTCTTTGAGTTCGGCAAAATTTGTGGGTTCTACATGTAAAAGCAGTTTGAACCAGTTTCTGAGCGGGGTTTCAGCCAATGGGTGTGATTGCCAGAACTCGAGCAAGCGCTTTTTGCTGATGACATTCACAGCATCATTTTAGGACATTTTGTCCAAAGTGTAAAGGAGGCTCGAGATTCTTGTATTATTGCTCAAGCCCAAGTCCAGAAAATTCGTTTTCGTTTATGCAAATGATTAGAGATTTCCATATAAGAAGGTATTAGCTTGAAAGAAATTACGCCAAAAAATTTTTTTGAAAAGTTAAAATTAGATTTTATAGTATCTGATATACTTATTAATTTCCCTTTATTTTATTTGAATTCATTGAATATAAAGTTGATTTTTCTATCCAAATTAAAAATTCAATTATTCAGATTTCAGTATCTATTTCATGCGCATTAATTGAGTCGAATTTCGAGTTTAAAATCTTTACTTTTTGAGTAAAGTGCATAAAATAGATACTGAAATCTGAATAATTGAATTTTTAATTTGGATAGAAAAATCAACTTTATATTCAATGAATTCAAATAAAATAAAGGGAAATTAATAAGTATATC
>JANLWR010000049.1:0-2631 GCA_031364625.1 Deinococcales bacterium
GCTTGCCACGCCAGCCGGAAAACCGACCGTGCCAGAAATACTGCCTTTGGTGGGCGGTGGATTGGGCGGGGTACTCGGACAGCTCGAGAGTGCCAGCAGCAAAAAACCAAAAGTCAAAACTTGTTTCACCGTAAACCTCCAATAGAAACCGATTGCCTCAACTCGAGATCAATTTTTTGCATCAACTGTGAAAGCTCGAGTGAATTCAGGATACTGCTTTCGCCTGGTTTTGCCCTGCATTTCGAGATCGCGCTCGAGTGCCACGACTTCCACCCACTCTTGCAGCGTGCGCCTTCCAGCCAGCACCGCCTCGACTGGGCTTGCGTACCACAGACCTTGCAAGAAACGTTTTTGGCGCGAACAATCTGGCATTCGTTTTCGCCGCATGGCGCTACTCCTCAAATCGCTCGAGCCTGATCCGCCAGTTCAGGCTCGAGCAACATGTTCTCAACAGGTGTGAAGGCTTGGGGTTGACTCTCGAGGGGCGGAAGGCTCGAGCTTTAACAGCGTGGTTCGCGTTTTGTTTTTTCGACTGGACTGATTTGATTCCAGGGAAAAGGTGCTGTGAGGTTTTGGGTTGGGTTTGAAAGCATCGGCAACACACTTGGAACAAACGGCACAGTTGTCATACTCGAGCTTTTGACGACAGCCGAGAAACCGAGTTTCCATGCAATAGTGATGGTCACTGGCACTTGCCAAGAACTCGAGGGTCCGGTCAGCACATTGACCGTTTGATCAGCAATCGTGACGTTACCTTGCAAATAACTGTCCTTATTCAGGTCAATCTTGCCTTTAAATTCTGCCTTAACAATTGGTTTTTGCTCGAGCGTGCCGTTCAAAGTTTCATTAACTGGTGTCTGTGGATCACTTGGACAACCCTCATTGGCAAATGCCAAACCCGTGTAGTTGCCCGAAAAATTGAAATTGGGGAAATATACGATTCCGGTGTACGAACCATCGGGCTGCATTAAAACGTAAACACTAAATTCAACCAAAGAAGCGAGTACATTGGTGCTGCTCGAGCTAAAGTCTATGTTGCTACGGCGTTCAGTAGTGCCAACTTCACAACTGCAATTTTCCTTAAGGTTATACGTTCCTGTATGGGTCACCAAACCATTCAAGTTCGGTTTTAAAAAGTAATAACCAAATCCTGGGGTGGGTTGCCCTAAAATAATACTTGGCGGCGATATGCTTGGGGATTTGTCACCTTGTTCAAAATGCCACGCCACATCAACGCTCGAGCTTTGACTGCCAGTTGCTGGAGCAACGTAATCTTGGGTTTTGCTGCCTGAAAAGTTGATGTTAACAAACGAATCTCCAGAGACGTTAACAACCAATTTCGAGTTCTCTTTGATCTCGAGGGGAATACTCAGCGGCTTTGTTTCGACGAAGGCATAGAACTCGTTGCTGCCAACGTCTGACTTGGTGGGTGTCCACGTCCAATTGAATTCTGACTGTCCACTCGAGGCTGACACACTGCCAATGGGGGTGTCCTCGAGATCAGATTTGCCAGGTGGTTTTCGGTAGATCAGGATACGTTCGACGTTGTATCCAATCCCAACGTAATTCAGCGACTTAGAATCGAGATTGATGGTGAAATTCGTTGCCTCGCCAACATTGACTTGGGTTTTATCAACTTTGTCCTGACCGACAGGCGAGGTATCAAGGGGGATTTCGATTATCAATGCGAGCGGGGTGGTAATATTCGTTGTAAACAACTTCTTCAATGCTTTTTTCACATCACCACCAAAACCAAGTTCACCGTAAAGTTTCAGGTCGTATTTTGAGGCGTAGGCAGCATCTTTAGCCTGGGTATTCTTGCTGCCAAAGGTAAAACTCTGACGTGCACCTAAAAATGCCTCGAAAAGACTCAAGGGTTTGCTCAACCCAAGTGCCTGACCGATGGGCGAACCCACATCTAAACCAATAAATCCGTACATGCCAGCGTTGCCTTCGATCCGAAAATCTGTAACGGTACTACTGATGTTCAAGACGGGTTTGGTTTCAGACTTGTTATCGGCATCACTCAAGTTAGCGCACCACCCAAAATTCATGTCACACGAAAAGCCCGCCGTGACCTTGGTAACGGTTTTGTGCTCGAATCCAAGTTCGGCTCCGGGGGTTTTAATGGTCAGTGCCAAATCCGCTCGGATACCAGCAGGCACTTGAAGCGCGATAATCGCCGCAACTGGACCACCCAAGGGAATGATTTTGCGCATGGTTTCGAGCTTGCAATTGGCTGTCCCTGTCAATTGCCCGACAAGACGCACTGTGCCTTTGATCGTACCCGTCAAAGTCCCAGTGATTCTGACCATTGCAATTGACTCGTCAAAACGAGTTTCGACACTCACATCTGGCTTAAAGGTATACGTGAGGCTCGCCCCACCCAGCGTTAAAGCACCGCCGAGTTTGCATTTTAAAGGTCCCCACGAAAAAGGGAACTCATCTGTCTCGATTCTGGGGCTGGCGGTTTTGGTTTTATCAGATGAGCTAAATTCTTCTCGAATTAAGTATCGACCCTCAATGGAGTAATGTGCCAGCATTTCAGGCAATGTGACCGCCTCAAGGATGACCTCGAGCTTGCCGTTGCCTGCATCTGTCACAGATACGACGCGCCCACCAACAGGCTTG
>JANLWR010000549.1:0-2469 GCA_031364625.1 Deinococcales bacterium
TTTTGTATTTAGCAATAAACCTATAAACCTCGAGTTTGCTCTTCAGGCGTGTGCGAGTTCGGCTTTTCTGGAGTTGATAATTTTTTCGGCTTGAAGCGCTGGCACTTGGGCGTAAGAATCAAATCTGATGCTGTACACGCCGCGTCCACTGGTCAGGCTGTGCAATTCTGGCGAATAATTTTGCACCTCAACAAGCGGCACAAGCGCACTGATGACCGTGACGCCGCCCTCGGGTTCCATGCCCTGCACTTTGGCGCGGCGGGTGTTCAGATCGCCCAGAATATCGCCCGTGTAGCGTTCTGGCACACGAACTTTGACCAGCATGACCGGCTCGAGCAGCGCGGGTCTGGCTTTTTCGGCGGCATTACGAAGCCCGATGCTGCCCGCCGTTTTAAACGCCATGTCCGAGGAGTCCACATCGTGGTAACTGCCGTCGTAAACCACGACTTTGATGTTTTGCAATGGGTATCCCGCCAGTGCGCCGTGGTGTCTGGCTTCCTCCACGCCTTTTTCGATGCTGGGAATGTATTTGGTCGGCACGACACCGCCAATCACCTCGGAAACAAACTCAAATTCTTGACTGGATGGTTCGATCCGCAGCCAGCAATCGCCGTACTGCCCGTGACCGCCAGACTGTCGTTTAAATTTACCCTGCGCCTGGGCGCTTGCCAGCACCGTTTCGCGGTACGCAATTTTGGGCAAGCTCGAGGTGATGTTGACGCCATACAAACCCAGTTTTTCCACAGCAATCTCGAGGTGCGTGTGACCCATGCCCGAGAGCAAACTCTCGCTCGTTTCGGTGTTGCGCGTCAGGTGCAGCGTGGGGTCTTCCTCGAGCAACTTGCCGAGCGCCGTGCCGAGTTTGTCCTCATCCGAGCGTGTTGCCGCGTGAATCGCCAGGCTCGAGATGGCTTCGGGTAGCTCAAGTGCACCAAAATCGATTTGGTTGTTCGGGTCGCACAGGGTGTCGCCCGTGTGCAAATCGGGGACTTTGGTGATCGCCCCAATCATGCCCGCCTCGAGCACTGGGACTTCAATCAGTTCCTTGCCGCGCAGGGTGTAGAGGTGCGCGGGTTTGAAATCCTTGTCCGAATGCGAGTTTCTGACCGTGTCGCCTGGGCGCAGTTGCCCACTCCAAACGCGCACGTAAGCGACTTTCCCCACGAAAGGATCAATCGCCGTGCGCCAAACTCGAGCCGAGAACGGCGCACCGACATTCGGCGCTCGAGTTTGCCCATCGACACCGACGACTTCAGGGCGTTCTGCGGGTGCTCGAAGCGCCTCGATCATCAAGTTTAACAACGGTTCTAAACCCACCAAACTCGAGCTGCTAATGGGCAGCACTGGAAACAATTCGCCGTGATGCACCGCCTCGAGAAACGCATTTTTGACGGCTTGATCCTCGAGTGGTTCGTCGGACAAATACTGCTCCATCAAGCTTTCGTTGGTTTCGACTATCGCCTCAATCAGTTTGGTACGGTGCGCACGCGTCGATTCTGCCAAGGCTTCGGGAATCTCTTGTATCTCGAGTTTGCCGTTGCTGTAACTGTAAGCTTTGTCCGCCAGCAGATCGATCACGCCACGAAAATTGCTTTCCGAACCGATTGGAATGTGCGAAGCCACCGCCTGCGCCGAGAGCGTGTCATGAACGCTGTGCAACGCACCAAAAAAATCTGAATGCTCGCGGTCAAGTTTATTGACCACCACAATGCGCGGCATGTTGAACTCATCCGCCGTTTTCCAGACCCGTTCCGTCCCCACCGACACGCCCGAGGTCGCGCTGACCACAATCAAACTCGAGTCTGCCGCCCGCATCGCCCCGCGAATCTCACCGACAAAATCGGCGTAACCAGGCGCGTCCAACAAATTGAGGCTCGTGTCTTGCCAAGTCAAATTCAGCACGCTGGTCGCCACACTCATGCCACGTTTTTTCTCGGTTTCCGTATGATCGCTGGCGGTCGTACCATCTTCGACGCGTCCCAACCGATCTCGAGCGCCCGCTTTGAACAGCAAGCCTTCAACCAGACTGGTTTTTCCTGCGCCGTTATGACCGACCACCGAAACGTTTCTGACGCGCACAACAACCACCTCCTCGAGAACAAAGACGGGTTTGGAAACGCCGAACGGACAACAACCTTGGCTGCTTGAACGTCAAGATTGTAAATAGACTTCGAGTCTACACCTCGAGCGTGATCTGATGCGCTGGGGTTTCAGAAGTGTTGTGCCAAAAAAACTCGAGGCAGAAATATTCTGCCTCGAGTTTCCCGCAATGACCTTCGGTGCTCAGAACAGAGTCACTGAGGCAATCATATCGGTCAGTTTTAACGTCAAGTTGGCGCTAAAACCCGATTTAACCTCGAGACCAAGCCACACTTTCCCCGAGTTCACGGCTTGTTTCATCACATCGCCACCAATCTCAAAACTGGTTTTGCTGCTCTGCAACGTCAGGTCGTTTGAGAGCTTGGTTTG
>JANLWR010000592.1:0-2167 GCA_031364625.1 Deinococcales bacterium
CAACTGACCGTCAATTCGGGCGATACCGTCAAAGCAAATCAGGTCATTGGCAAATTACGTTCAACTGAACTGGATAAAACACTGGCAGATGCAACCGATGCCGTGGCTCGAGTTATTAGCGACCTCGAGCAAGGGCGTTTGGATTTGGCTCGAGATACTCAAACAGCATTGATTGCTCAGACCGCAGCACAAGAACGATTAGTTCCTTTAGAAAAATCTGCGGCGCTTACCAAAGAACTTTTTAAAATTGGTGGGGCTTCGCGTATCGAATTTCAAACGGCAGAACTGGCGGTCACGACTGCAAAACGTGATGTTGCTTCGGCTCAGGCAAACTTGGCTTACATTAAAGCAGATCGAAATTTGAAGCTCGAGAAATTAACTCGGGCGATTGGAACGGCAAAATCAGATTTGGTTAAGGTTCAGAATGTTGCGGCTCAGTTGCAACTCAGAGCACCAATCGCTGGGCAGGTACTCAGTATCGAGGCGCAAGCGGGGCAGGATTTAACCCGTGGCTTTGCTTTGCTTAGTATTGCAGCCTTGGATCAAATGCGGGTTGACGCCAAAATTGAAGAATCTGCCGCAACCCGTATCCGAATAGATCAGACTGTGCAGATTAGCGTGGATGACAAACAATATGCGGGTCGTGTTACCAAAGTTGCTCCGCAAGCAATCTCTGACAACACGGGTACAAACGTGCCTGTCGAAATTAATTTTATTGGTAAGCCGCCATTGTTACGCCCTAATACTTCGGTGGGCTTGGATGTCATTGTTGGGCAGCGTAAGAATGTTCCTACACTTCCAAGGGCAGCATTTTTAAGCACTGGCGGCGAACGTTTGGCGTATGTCCTGACCACACCAGACCGGGCAGAACGTCGGGAAGTGGTTTTTGGGGCAACCAATGCGGAACGCGTCGAAATTGTGAAAGGAATTGAGCTTGGTGAACGTGTGATTACCTCGAGTTACGAAGCCTTTAAGGATCAATTAAGCATTCAAGTCTCAAAAACGGGTGAACTCAAATGAATGAATCAGTTTCCATGGTGCGGCTCGAAGGTGTCACGAAACGGTACTTGTTGGGCGAAGTGCCTGTCACGGCGGTAGATCAAATCGATCTGGAATTTCAGCGTGGTGATTTCGTTTCGATCATGGGTCCAAGCGGCTCTGGTAAAAGTACGGTTTTAAATATCCTTGGGGCGCTAGATGTGCCAACCAGTGGCAAGTATTATCTCGAGGATCATTTGATTACTGGATTGTCAGATTTTGAACTCTCGAGGATTCGCAATCAGCATTTTGGTTTTATTTTTCAGGCGTACAATTTGTTCCCAGAATTAAACGCGCTCGAGAATGTCGAAGTGCCTTTGATTTATGCCAAAGTCAAACCTGCCGAACGTCGTAAACGTGCGAAAGCCATGTTGGATCGGTTAAAGCTGTCTCACCGTTTGAATCATTACCCCAGTCAACTTTCTGGTGGTGAACAACAACGGGTCGCCATCGCTCGAGCTTTGATTAACGACCCGACGTTGCTCCTTGCCGACGAACCAACAGGGAATTTATCGAAGGAAATGGGCGAAGAAATTTTGAGCTTCTTGCTCGAACTCAATGCTCAAGGCGTTTCCATTATTGTCGTGACCCATGACCCGCATGTTGGTGATATGGCAAACCGTCAAATACGTCTCGAGGATGGACGGGTTGTTTCGGATACACGCAACAATCGCCTCGAAATCCCAAAATCATTGGTGAGCACATGAGGTTTGCCATATGAAGTTTTGTTTACACCTGGTCGTTGGAACGCTGTGCTTACTTGCTCAAACCGTTCTGGCTCAGGTCACACCAACCAATTCAACCATCAGCCTTAAAATGCTCCTTGCATCAAGTACCACAAATCTCGAAGTTCAATCTGCGCGGTTGCAACTCGAGACGGCAGAACGCAGTTTGCAAAGTCAAATCCCAATCACGGTAGATACCACTGGGGGTTATGCCATCTCGAGCAACCCCAGCAATTCTGGGTTTGGGGGGTCAATCAATCTCAATTTCAATTTGGCTGGCGAGGCTTTGGCAAGCAAACGCCGTGCCGTCGAAAGCGCCAAGCGTTCGTTGCGAACCACCGAGTTTCGGGTAAAACGTGGAATTTTAGACCGTTGGCATGGGTTACGGCAAGCCAGCTCTTTTT
>JANLWR010000599.1:0-18551 GCA_031364625.1 Deinococcales bacterium
CGGGTGGACTGGGTGAAACGGCGGGTAAAATTTGGTGACTTGGCTTGATCGGCGAAGCCGCCAAGACTGATGGCAAACGCTCACCTTCTGGCACAAAAGCTTCAAAACCAGCCAATGCCAGGGCTTTCAAGGTCGCCTCGCCAACCAACTGAACGCGCTGCGCCCTAGCTCCCAGACCCTCATCGAGCGCCGCCTGCAACGCCGCATCGAGCGCGTAATGCAGTTGCACCGCCACCGTGTGATGGTACTCGCGACGATCCCAGTACGCCCGCAACCCCTCGAGATCGGCGTACCACAATGGCACTCGAGTCTTGCGATTTTCGACGCAAGCAATTGCCGCCGCACTGAACGCCACAGGCGCAACCCCAGGAGGCGCACTCAGGCACTTTTGCGAACCCGTGTAAGCATAGTCAATACCCCACTCGAGCATCTTGTACGGCATCATGCCCGCCGTGGTGACCGCATCGACGGTCACAAGCGAACCGTGTTCCTTGGCAAGCTTGGCAATCTCGACCGCAGGATTTAAAACCCCAGTGCTGGTTTCGCCGTGCACCACCGCCACCAACTTGAATTTTTGCCGCTCGAGCGCCGCCTTCACATCTTCAAGTTTGATGGCTCGCCCAATTGGCGCTGTGACCAGTGTGACCACCGCGCCGACACGCCTGCACATTTCCGCCATGCGAAAACCAAACTCGCCGTTGGCGCAAACAAGCACCGCATCCCCAGGCTCGAGCAAATTGTAAAACCCAGCCTCCATACCAAGCGAACCCGTGCCAGCCAACAAGCACGTGAACGCATCCGCACCCGCGCCGTACAGCTCGAGCAGATTCTTTTGGATTCTGGCATTGATCGCAAACACATCAGGGTCCATGTGACCCCGCATTGGAAACGAAAGCGCTCGAGCCGCATGGGGTTCGATGGGCGTGGGACCAGGGGTTAAAAGCAATTGTTCGATCATGTTCATGGGTTTACCTCGAGATTCGAGAGTTGGATTTGAGGGGCATAAAAAAACTGACCGCGAACAGCAAGCAGTCCAGAACGAACCCAATTGGGTTGGTTCTGGACTATCTAGCTCGCGCGGTCAGTTTCACTGACAAGAGTGTGGCACAAAAATCACGGGCGCGTCAAGTCAAACCATCCCCCGAGAAGGGGTACGCACATTCACATCAATCACTTAAAGTCAGGCTAAGAACAATTCTCGAGTGAAAAGACTCGAGCCACGGAGGATGGAATGAAGAAAAGTTTGGGGTTTAAAAACTCGAGTCGCCCGCAACAAGGTATTGCGCTGGTGACAGTTTTGATTATGCTCGTGATGATGGTAACACTGGTATCAATTACCAGTTTGTTGGCTCTCAGCAATCGCCGCTCAACGGCAGATACAATTTCCACAGCTCAAGCCCAGTACGCTGCCGAAGCAGGCATCGAAATGGCTCTTAAAAGAGTTTATTGGGATCCATACACCAATTGGAAAGCATCCCCTGATGCCTCGGTTTTCAATACTTCAACGCCAGACCCGCTTGATAAAGTTGATTTTGATACTTGTGCTTATAAAAAATGGTTAACCGGTATTGGCTTTGGTGCTAGTGACACTGATCTGGAAGCCAATAATGCTGCGAGTTGCCCGTATGTTAACTTTTCGACTTCAGCAACAAGTGCTCCATTTCCAGGCTTAAAGAACAATTCAAAAGTCAACCTCGGCAGTACAGATTCTGGTGCAGTCGCACTTCAGCAAGGTGTTTATGAGATTTCCATTGAACGCACTGACAGCCCTACTGGCGATATCAATTTGTTGATGCGTTCGGTTGGAAAAGTAAAAGATTCGGCAGGCAATACAGTAGCCCAAAGGGTTCTGAGTCGAACCCTTAAGATTGCTGGTGACCCTTATGAGGGAGATCGTTTTGCGATGCTGACCACAGCCGCAAACTGTTCATTTTGTCATTTGCAAATTGATACCAGACAACGGGCATTGTCAACGACTGGAACTTTTGACAGAGCAAGAATTGGTTTTACATCAACAGAAACGCAATTAGATTTTGCCGAAAAATCTGGTGTTGATGTGGTTGTTTACGGTGGCATGTACATTCGTGCCGATCTGTCAAAAGTATCAACACATGGTTGGACAGCAGGTAAATTTGCGCGTTATGCCCAGCAAAAAGATGGCAAAACCAAAGCTGGTAAAAACAGCGATTTGGTCGCTGCAAGCACCGATGCAACACTTAACTCCAGTGGGGATTACGCCTTTGATGGAACAACAGGCAGTTCTTTTTACACCAATAATGTTTGGGATGCCCGAAAGCTTTTTGGTGCGACAGCCACAACAACCATTGATCCCAAAGGTGGCGCAAATCGTGCCAATGGTGTGTTTTATCATAATTATCCAACAAAAGCTCAAGTCGATGATCCAGCAGGTGTCTTTAAAGGCAAATGGCCCGATGGCGCACTGCCCGACGAATTTCCAGCAGCAATCCCAGACGGCGGAGATGGTCAGGTTTCTGATGCCGATTGGAACGCTTTCGTTAATTCTGCCCCAACAGGTCGCTTAGAAAGCATCAATGTTGCTGCTTCTGGTACAACCACCCCCGTTTTTTATGGTGTCAGAAGACCATCTTCGGTCAACGTGGCACCAGCAGTACCTTGGGTTTATAATCCAATAGCTGCCAATGGTATTGTAAACGCAGTAGCTATCACTGGTCTTACGACTGCCACCAATTTGCAAAACAATCCTGCAAATTATCTTCAATGGTGGATTACACAAGCGCTTGCATCACCGAACAATCGTGATTTCTTACCAACCACGCCAGGTGCAATTGGTCAACTTAGTGCATTGACTCCAAATCAATTGCCGTTTAACATCGCTGCAAATGCCAATGCATACCAAAATAATTTCTATGTTAATTATAATCCAACAGCAGGAGGTACACTGACATTAGCGTATTGCTCAGGCGAACTTTACAACGCGGCATTTAGTGTTGCCGTAGCCGTTGGTGCAACAACACATTTAAATTTACAACAATGTGCTCGAGGACAATACAATTCAACCTTGCCTACTTTCGTAAATACTGGGAATGGAAACAGTCTCCGAAGTGTGACCATTCCCAATGTTGGAAACAATATTTGGTTTCCACAAACCAGCAACACTGCTATGAATGATTTAATGTCTGGAACTTACTCTGGTCGGGCAGGCTATTTTGACGGTAACTTGATCATTGATGCAGGCATGTTGTCTGGTGGTCGTCGTCCTATGCAATTGACTGGCACAATTATTGTGAATGGTGATCTGGTCATTCGTGGAAAAGTATTGGGCAATGGACGTATTGTTGCCCGTGGCAATATTTATGTGGTTGGTGATCTGGTTTATTCTTGTGATACAGTCGGAACTGTTTGTACCAAAGCTCAATATGCAGCCGGTACAAATTTACCCAAACTTGCGTTACTGGCTGGTGGAAATATTATTGTTGGTGATTACGATGCACCCGATTCGCGTATGAACAACACCAATCGCGCATTTGACTTGACCAACGATCAAACTGGGCGCAATCAAGTGCCCAATGCTGCCGTAACCTGGGATTATTGGAACGTTCCTGGCAGCACAGGTCGTCCAGCTCGAGGTGGTTCGCCAACACCATCGGTTAATGATCAATATGCAACGCTAGCCACAGGTGTTTTGAGCAATGTGAATCCCAATGGCAGCGGTATTGTCAACTATAGTGGACACGCTGGCTTCTTAACCCGTTCGTTAGAAGAGCCAAACAGCCGCACTACAAACAAACAAGTTTTCAAAGTCTCACCATTTGGCTACATTATTGGACCAGCAGGAACCTCAGAGTTATACGAAAATGGTGGTAACAACTTCATTAATGGCACTGGTGGAGCGGCATCAAGCTTGGCAAAAAACGTCAGTGCACTTTACCCAACAAATGGTCCATTCAAACTTGGCGATAAATTAGGGGCAGGCGGTACAAACGGTTTAGTACCTGCTACCGGTTACCCCGCCGCTCTTGGTTGTGGAAATCCAGTGACCATGCCCGTTCGTCGTTATGCATTTAGCGCCACGGCAAGTGGTTTAAGTGCAAATCCGATTAACAATCTACCCACAGCAAACCTTAACTTTTCCTTCTGGTGTGCTCCAGCAAGTTTGGCAGGAACTTCTTTTATTCGACAAGGTGTCACCACATCTGGTGCCCCTCCAAATGCACAAGCATCTGCTTGGATGAGCGTCAATGCTCGAGATTCTGCCGTTGACAACAATACAGGCTTAACAACAGGTTGGCTTGGGGGGGTGCTGACAGATCAAGCTGGTAATCCTGTCCGTGGTGACCTCAGCCAAACACGACTGTTAAAATTGATGTGGCTCTCGAGCATGGAAGGTGGGCGTGCCCAAGGACCACTTCGTACCGATGGTATTTTATACTCGGCAAATGCCATCGCTAACCTTCTCCGAAGCGGTCAAGATGCACGTCCAGGTACACAATCAAGTACACAATCTCGCTGGATGCATATTGGTTCGGTCATCGCCTCAGAATTGGGTTTCTTAACCACAGCCAGCGCCGGCGGAGACACTTCAGGCATGGACTTTTCGGTAAACCGAAGCACATTAATGGATTTCACGGCTGCCACAGGAACACCTGCCGCTGCAAACGGAACCTGGGGAACCGGTTTTGCAATTCTATACGATGATCGACTTCAAGGCTTTTTGCAAGTCACCAACACCAACCGTGTCAAAATACGTCGTACTGGTATTTATGCACAGGTGGGGGTGAGTAGATGAGACAACAAGGGTTTACTTTGATTGAAATGCTGGTTGTACTGGCTGTGATTGGTATCTTATCCGCAATAGGGTTTCAATCATTCGATGAATACCGCGCCATTTTGCGAATTCGTGAAGCTCAAACCCAATTTTCTCAAGACCTCGAGAAAACCAGGCAAATCTCCAGAAAACTTAGTGTTAATCTGACTGTTAAAGTCGATACAGCCACAAATAAGTACGAAATGTATGCTCTTAAATCAGATGGCACTAAAGATACCTCGTTAGCATCAATTGGTCCAAAGGCTCTGCCGTCCGGAACAATATTCGTGTTTGTCCCACCTCCAACTAAAGAACCTAAGTTTCTTGGACCATTTGGAAGATTGCAAGCTATTTCACCGTGCTATGCCGTAAAAATTTCAAACCGAACCTCCTATGCCGAGATCACCTTATTGGGAGTCACTGGAATTGTGGTTTCAAGACCAATAAAAAAAACGGGGGTTCCTTGTGCATAAGCATGGATTTACGCTTGTAGAAATGCTCGTATCGTTGGTGTTACTTGGTGTGGTGCTTCTGGTGACATCGGGTTTGGTTTTACCGCTTCGTTTAACAAAAACTGCCTCGAATGAGACTGCTGGCGCTGCCGTTGCACAGTCGTATCTTGAATTGCTTAAAAGTAAATGGCTCGATGATACCAATTACACGAATATAGTATTGCCTCTGGTTTGTCCTAAAAGTGACACTACAACGCTCGGTTGCGATATTCGCGTTGAAGATGGCTGGGAACTCAAAATTAAAACCACCGTGAGCACAGCGTGGACTGCAACTCAAACGCTTCGCCCAGTGGTTGTTGAGGTGACCATGAAAGACGGTAGTGTCATTCCATTTTCGACATTGGTGGCAAGACCATGAAAAAAATATCTATTCAAGGGTTTTCACTCATCGAATTAATTATTGCCATGGCAATCTTTAGTGTTATTACCATAGCACTGATGCAAATTTTTGTTAGCTCTAACAAGATCAGCACTTTAGTTAGCAATCAGGCAACTTTGCAACAGGAGTTACGTAATTCTGGCAATTTAATGGTTGATGAAATGCAACGGGCAATTTATATTTACCCACCATGTGGTGTTTACTCATTTACTGCGCCACGTACCCCAAAACCTGGTTGCACGCCAGCAAGTTTCCCCAGCACCGCTGCTTTACAAGAAACCACCAAGATGTATGTTGGTTTTTCAAAGTTGCCTATTTTTAGTTCTGGTAATAGGGGTCAGAAACCCAATGGCACTTACGATTGGGAGGTTGGTGACACCACAGCCCCAATTCTTGCCATGATTGTTGCACCTAGTCGTCCTTGGTTGCGTTGTGAAGCTGGCGGCGGTAATACAAACCCAGGTGCTTGTTACGCATTTGTCGCGTATTATGCTGTACGTCGGGAACAAGTCACTCGAGGTTACAATGGTAATGCTACAAATGGTGCAACTGCCGACGATTTACTTGAACCCGACGCCAGCAATAATAATCAGTGGGTCATTATGGAATACCGTCGCAATTTAGATGAAAATATGATTGATTATTCTGCGTTTAGTAGCTTTTTAAACAATGCCCCTGTGCTTGGCGTTGGCAAATTGATCGCTGGTGGTAATACCCTGCAAACCTTTGGTATCGGCGACTTAAAAATGCCCGAAATGCGTTGGCGTGATGCGGGTTGTGATTTGGATGAAAACACATCAAGGACAGAGGTGTACGGGGTTCAGGTGGCTGACCAAACGCTTTGGGATTGTGAAACCGATACTGGATTGGCTACGGGTATAAAACTTCCTAGCCCTACCACTGACCCTTTGCAGGTGAATCAAGTATCCCGTAATTCTTTACCGGCACTTGCAAAAGGAGTATCAGACCCCAACCAACTTGCTTTATTTGCTGCCAGAATGACTGCAATTACGCTTTGGGTTACCAAGAATCCGTCTCAAGGGGATGCAAAAATTCTGGTTGATAATATTGAACCAAACTCTAACGGCTTTAGCGTTAGCTTCCCAGAAGTTTCAACCGATCCACGCGGGGCAACCGAAGTGCGTTTACAATTGCAAGGTGGTTTAATTCGAGGTGGTACGAAAGCCATCTTTCCAGCAACACCACTCGAGTTTTTTGGCAGTCCACGCAATATTGCACCCTAAAAAAGTAATTTTATTCGGTTGAAAACCCAATAATCTTGAAAACCACAAATGCTTTTATTTGTGGTTTTTTGCTTATCGATCAAGCACTTGCTCTTTTGAGTATCATGTGTATAATACTCACAAACATCACCCAAAAATCTCGAGTCAAACCAAACCTCGAGACAGACTTTTCTTGGGGTTGAGGAGGCACACATGATTCAACTCGCCGCCAATTGGAGCACCGCCCTCGAGAAATTATTGCGAAAAATCAATCCACCGCTCGATTACTTAAAAATGCCACTCGAGCGCGAAGCCAGATTGAGCCTGAACGCCGCTCGAGCCTTGCGCCCAGTTTTATTGCACGGTTGGGGCGGTTTTTACCGTGCTGGAATGCTCGAGATTCCTCAACCTGGGGTCTTGCTGGATTTGGTGCAATCGAGCAGCACGCCGTACATCAGCGTGCATCTGGATGTTCAAGCCGAAGATTTTAAAACGCTAATGACCCGAGAATTGGCACTCGAGCGCGTGGCGAAAAGTATCAAAGCCTTACAAGAATTAACAGGTCTCGAAGTGTTGCTCGAGAATGTCGCGCATTACGCTTGGAGTGAACGTCCAAGTTTTGTGACCGACCCAGCATTTATTGCGGATTGTCTCGAGCGTTCACAGGCTGGATTCTTGCTGGATTTGGCTCATGCGCGAGTCAGCGCCTACCACGGCGGCGAGGAGGTTCGAGATTACATCAATGCCTTGCCGCTGGATAAAGTCAAAGAAATTCATGTTTCGGGTGCAAGGCTCGAGGCGGATGGTTTGCGGGATCGTCACTTGCCACTCTCGGAACTCGATTACATCTTGCTGGAGGAAGTCATTGCCAAAACGCCGAACTTGAAGGTCTTGACGCTCGAGTACGGTGGCATTTCGGATATGGGCAAGACCAGCGACGGACGGGAAATTCGGATTCCACGCAATGATTCAAGTGCGCTGCTCGAGCAACTTGGACGCTTGGACACGCTGCGCAAACGGGCTTCGGGCGTCTTGCGCAAAGCCCCAACTTTGCCGGCAGGCTGGCATTTGGACAAACGTTTGAACCTGCCACCAAGCGAAGAGTTATCGCAAGGCAGCATTCAAGCTCTGGGATATTAAAATAAGTTCATGTACGATATTCGCCCTGCCACCAAAGAGGATGCCGCCATCATTGCCGTTCAACGTCGCAGAATGTTTTTGGACATGGGAAAGCCCGACGATGGAAAAATGCAAGCCATGCTGACCGCGTTTTTGCCTTGGGTGCGAGACGCCATAACAGACGGAAAGTACCTTGGAATGCTGGCAACCAATGTGCATCAGGTCGCGGCTGGCGCAGGAATGTTATTGCTCGAGGCTGCACCAAGTTACAGGGATACCGGCACCACTCGAGCTTATATTTTTAATGTCTACACCGAACTCGAGTTTCGGCGGCAAGGTTTGGCGCGGCAATTGATTCAAGCGCTGCTCGAGGAAGCCAAATTGCGCGGAATTCGACTCGTCAGTTTGCACGCCACCGAAGCGGGCAAAAACCTGTACTCGGAACTGGGATTTGAAACCTCGAACGAAATGCAGTTATGGCTCGAGCCTTAAGGTATTATTCGCGCATGGACTCCATTTGGAAACGGTACGCAAACTTGCTGGTAGATTACTCGGTGAGTGTTCAATCGGGCGAATACGTGGTGGTCAACAGCACGCCGAAAGCCCAAGAATTGGTGCTCGAGATTTACCAGCGCATCCTCGAGCTTGGCGCGTTCCCAATCGTCAACATTGCCCTGCCTGGAATGCTTGAAAGCTATTACAAACACGGTCAAGACCTGCATTTTAATGCACCCAACGCGTTCGAGCAATTCGTGGGCAAACGCGCCGATGCACTGATTAATATTGGCGCACCCGAGAACACCAGATCACTCTCGAGCGTTGACCCTTTGCGTCAACGCCAGAATGCGGTTGCCAGACAAGAAATTCAAGCCCATATTCTGGGAAACGTGAAGTGGATGGCGTGTCAATTTCCGACCAATGCCTTGGCGCAGGAAGCAGGCATGAGTTTGCGCGATTACACGGCGTTTCTGGTCAAAGCTGTCGGACTCGAGCATGAAGTACCGAACGAAATCTGGCAGGAACGCGGAGTTCGGCAAGCGGAATTGGTCACGCGCTTGACCAAAGCCGACAAGCTCGAGATTCGGTCTGAGCATACAAACCTGACCATGCAGGTTAAAAACCGAATTTGGATCAACGACGATGGGCAGCGCAACATGCCAGGTGGCGAGGTTTTTTCGGCGCCGATTGAGGACAGCGTCAACGGAACAGTCTATTTCGACATTCCCGCCATCGCCCAAGGGCGCGAGGTGCGCGGCGTGAAACTTACTTTCAAAGACGGTTTGGTGGTCAACGCCAGCGCCGAGGTGGGCGAGGCTTACCTGCACAAGATGCTCGAGACGGACGCCGGTTCAAAACGCCTTGGCGAGGTCGGTATCGGCACAAATTACGGCATCGCTCGAGCGACCAGCAGCATATTGTTCGACGAGAAAATGGGCGGCACGATTCACCTCGCGCTCGGACGGGCGTACACGCAAAGCGGCGGGCTGAATCAAAGTGCGATTCATTGGGATTTGATTACGGACTTGCGCGACGGCGGGCAGTTGATCGCCGATGGTGAGGTCATTCAAGACAACGGCAAGTTTACGGGCGTTGATCTCGAGTTTTGAGGCTCGAGTTTTAAGGCGCTAACCCGAGCGCGACAAACTTGTTGTTCTTGGCTTGAATCGCCACAAACGGACGACCCACCACGTCGCCGTTGGCATCAAATTTGATGGGTGCGGTCACGCCCTCGCCCGGTTTGGTGCGGAAGGTGTCCAAGCCGTCCTTGACAGGATGCAAACTGCCTTTGGGTGCTCGAGCCAGTGCCTCGATCATGGTGCGCATGGCGTCGAAAGCTTGCATGGCGTTGGCGTTGGGTGTGCCGCCACCAAACAGGGCTTCAAAGTGTTTGGTGAAGGCTCTTGATTTGGGATCGTTCAAGGTTGAATGCCAAAACGTTGTGACAATCACGCCCTCGACGGTATCGCCGCCCTGTTGAAACAAATCCTGCCCGTAAGCGCCGTCCCCCGCAAAAACCTCGCGTTTGGGATAACCAGCCTCGATTTTGGTGAACGCGGCGACATCGTTGGTGTAACCACTGATGAACACGGCATCGACGGCATAATTTCCAACAGTCACTTGAGTAATTTTATTCAGTTCAATCTTAAACGGACTGGTCGCCAGACCAATGTTTTTTGCCTCGAGCGTGAAGGCGTCCGCCAGTCCTTTGGAGTACGCGTCGTTTTCATCAAACAAGACCGCCACGTTTTTGTGACCTCGAGCCTTCACCAGCCGTGCCAAACTTGCACCTTGCTGATTGTCGCTTGGCGCGACGCGGTAAATGTACTCGCCCGCCTGGGATATTTTGGGGTTGGTGGCGGCAGGGGCAAGCACTGGCAAGCCAGAATTGTAAACCGGTGCCGCCGCCAGCAGTGTGCTCGAGGAATACGGTCCAACCACACCGAGCACCGATTTGTCACCTGTAAAACTCGAGGCGACATTTAACGCGGTGGCACGGTCTGCCGCATCGTTCAAAATAGAGATGTTGATTCTCGAGTAAACCCCGTCTTTTTTCAGACCGCCAGCTTTATTGATGTCGTTGACTGCCAAGAATGCGCCCTGCAAGAACGCCTCGCCAACTTGTTTTAGATTGCCCGTCAGCGGGGCGCTGATACCGAAGGTAAAGGTTTTGGCATGGGCAAGTTGATTGATGGCACGCTCTCGAGCGAAACGGGTCAGGGCATCGGTTGGATTTTTGGCAAGCCAAAGATTGGATGCCGTGACGACCTCCGCCCATTTTTGATCGTTGACCAGTTGCCAAATTGCCGCCTGTTCACCTTGAGCAAACCTTAAAGGTTCAATCTCGATTTGACTCGAGGGAGCCGTTGGAGTAGTTGGCGTGGTCGGCGTCGGGGTGACTGGTGTGGTTGGCGGATTTGAAACGACTGGTTGAACTCCTGGCAAATTCAACTGCCCTCTCGAGTACGCCGTATAAACCAAATAACCCGCAAAAAGGATCAGCACCAGTGGGATAAGCGTCCGGTAGTTCATACCTTACTGTACGCGATGACTGAACTTTCAGTTCCAAACTGGTGAAACTCGAGCGGATCATGAAGCACTCGGCACGTTTCCCAGCAAAAATTTCTCGAGTACCTGCATGTGAAGCTCGAGTTCAGTAACCCGAATTTGTTCTTTGGTGGTGTGCGCCAAATCTTGATTGCCTGGACCAAAACCGGTGCAGGGAATGCCAGCATGATGCAAATAACGACCATCGGTGGCAAAATTCCAGACGCCAGGTTCGGGCGCGTCCGGGTAAAACTCGAGCAAGGTTTTTTGCAGCGCCAGCACGTCTGGCTGGTTGGGTTCGGTGTAAAATCCTGGGTTTTTGATGCCGTCCGTACCGCCCTGCCAATCGTCGTAACTCGAGAAACTGGCGTTCAGACCCTCAATCAGTTTGCTCAGAATTTGGCGCACATCGTCGCCCGTCTCACTGGTGGTGCGCCAGTCGATGGTCAGGTCAATGCGGTTTGGCGATAGGTTGTCCGAGATCGTATCGGCGCGAATCACGGTTGGGCTGATGCTGCTCGAGCCTAAAATGGCATGGCTCGGCAACTCGAGGCTGTACAGGCGCGTTAAAAACTGTGCCAGTTGATAGTGCGGATTTTCGTCTTTCAGTGCAAGGCTGGCATGATGGGCGCGACCGTGAAACGACACGGTGGAGCGGCAAATGCCACGGTGTCCGAGCATCACACGGTTGGAACTGGGTTCACCGACAATGCACGCACCAATCTCGAGTTTTTCGTGTTGCGGCGTTGTTACTGGCAGGTTGGCGGTCACAAACGCGATGCCCTCACCGCCGGTTTCCTCTTCGGCTGGAACACATAAAATCACATTTCGTTTGGGTCTTAATTTGCGCTCAAGCATTCTTGAAAGCGTATAGGTTTGTGCCGCCAAAGGTCCTTTGATGTCCACCGCGCCGCGCCCATGAACAACGCCGTCCTCGAGAATTCCTGCAAAAGGTGGATGCTGCCACTGGGCATGATCGCCAACGTCAACATGGTCCAAATGCGTCAAGAGCATCCAACCCGCGCCAGGCTCTAAACCGCGCACCAAACCAAAAACGTTGCCGTACTGGTCTTTCCAGGCTTCATCAAAACCAAGTTTGCGGTATTCAATAAGCACTCGAGCGGCAAGGGCGGATTCTTGTTTGGGCAGGCTTTGGATACGGATTAAATCTTGTAAAAACGTTACGACACTCACGAATAACTCCTTATAATTTAGGGCGTTTTTCAGGGTCTAAAAACCATTCGAGCGCCGCAGGAAAGCGTCTCTTCCAATCGGCTTCGTTGTGGATGCCATTTGCATCCTCGAGGTAAACCAGATCGTACCCCTGAGACTCGAGCAAATCTCGCATTTTGCGATTTGATCTGAGGTATGCGTTTTGCTGAACTTTGACGTTGCTTTCCTTGCCGCCCACGTCCAAGTAAATTCTCAAATCTGGCGAAACCCGAGTCGCAACAAATGCCTCGAGTTTTCCACCCAACCACAAGCTCGAAGAGAGCGCCGCGCAAAACCCGAACGTCTCACGGGCTTCGAGTGCCGCCCACAAGCTCACCAGACCGCCCATGCTTGAGCCTGAAATGCCCGTTTGACTCTTTAGGCGCGAAGTGCGAAAGCTCGAGTCCACAAGCGGTTTGACGTTGCCGAGCAAAAACGCCAGATACTCGAGCGCCCGCCCACCCTGCCCAGTTGCCGAATGCTGCTTTAAGCGCTCGTCCTCCCAAGGTCCGTACTCGTCCAGTCGTGCCTCTCCCCCATTGGGAATGCCGACCACAATGCAGGGTAAACCCTTCGCCGCCAAGGATTCAGCGCTTTCGTCCACGCCCCACTCGCCGGCGTAAGCCGTCAGGTCATCAAAAATATTTTGTCCATCGTGCATGTACAGCACTGGATAATCTCGAGTTTGAGTATCGTAATTTAGCGGCAAGTACACCAGAATATTCCGCGCTGCCAAACCAGAACTCGAGACATCCTGCCACACCCGCACATCACCCACCACCGTATGTTTAGTGCCGTACACTGCTTCGTAAGGTTTCCAAGTCACGGGGGAAGTTTAACAGCTTGGGCGCAATTGGCAAAGAGCTGGTGCGACATTCAAAATTGATTGTCTGTAGCCATGCGCCCTGCCGTTCAGTTCTTCAAGCCAAACCATTCACGCTCGAGCAGCGCGTATTCAAATTCATCACACCAAGTTTCAGCCTCAAAGTAACTTTCAATAAAATGTGCTTCGCGTCTAAAACCGATTTTCTCGAGCAAACGCCAGGAACTTTCGTTTCGGGTGTCGCAATTGGCGCGAATGCGGTGCATTTTTAGGTTTTCAAAACAATATTTTAAAACAGCCTTTACAGCTTCAAGCGCGTACCCTTGACCCCAGTGTTCTCGAGCCAGGGTGTACCCGATCATGGCGCTGCGCGGTTCAAACTCGAGGGTGTTGATGGCAACATCGCCAAGGGTTGCGCCCGTGGATTTCAATTGAACAGCGAGTTGCGTCCAACCAATTTGCCCCGCCGCCCGAGCGGACATTTCACTTATAAATTGAGTGGCTTGTTCGCTCGAGTAAGTCTGTCCCCAACCTTGAAACCGAGAAACTTCAGGGTCGTTACGGTATGCGAGCAGCGCCTCGAGATCAGATGTTTTGAATTGACGCAATTTCAAGCGCTTTGCTGAGATGCTCCATTCAGTCATCGGTCAGCACCCGTCTTGCGCCAAGGTATCTGGGTTGCCAATATTTTTCGGTCAAGCTCGAGATCGTGACTTTGCCGGGATTGCTGGCGGCATGAATAAATTGGTTGTCTTTCAAGTATATTCCAACGTGACTGACGCCGCGTCCTGTGGTGTCAAAAAACACCAAATCGCCCTCCTGCAAATCTTCTCGAGCCACCTCAATGCCCGCTTGAAATTGCAGGGCGCTGGTGCGCGGCAACTTTAAACCCAGTTCGGCAAAAACGATTTGCACAAAACCACTGCAATCAAGACCATTGGCAGTTGTGCCGCCGTAACGGTAAGTGATACCCAAATAGCGTTGCGAAACTTCGGAGACACCCTGCACGCTCGAGCTTGAAGACGTTGTAATCGCAGCCGTGGTGGCAATCGGAATTTTGATTCGCTGACCAGCGCTGATCGCGTCACTGGTCAGGTTGTTCGCGGCTCTTATGCTCTCAATCGTGACGTTGTAACGCAGGGCAATACGGTACAACGTCTCCCCTGCCACAACCGTATAAAACAATTCTGGCGCATCGCTGCTGGCTTCGGGCAACGGTTGTTCGACGGTGGTACTTGAGCCTGTATCGAGCACCGTGTTTTGCATGACTGGGGCAGTGAGGGGCGTGCTGAGGTTAGGCATCGGTGCAGTTTTCAAAACAGGCACAACAATTGGCGCGTCAGACCCTCGAGCATTGGGCAGCACGGCATTGGTGTTGGCGCTCGAGGTGGCAGGTTTGACATTGCCTGTGTTTGGCGGTTTGAGGTTCGCTGGCGTGCTCGGTCTGGCTGGCAAACTCGAGGCATTTGCAGGAGGTACAACCGCAACATCAGGCGTTGCGACACTCGGGTTTGGGGTTGGAGTCACCGCATCTGGTTTCAAGGCTGGGTTCTCAGGTTTGGTGGGAACGATTTCAGGTTTTGCAGGTTTGACTCCTGCGCTCGAGCTTGGCTTGGGTACGGTGCTCGAGATTTGTGGTTTTGGTGCAGTAGTTAGCGTTGGAAGTTTGGCTGGAATACTCGAACTGGAAGGCTTCACCGAACCGCCCGAGGCTTGCACGCTCGGTTGAGTCACACTCGAGTTAGGAATCGTTAAACGCTGCCCAATTTTAAGTTCCGGTGTGCTTAATTTATTTGCCTCGAGAATCGCTTGAACAGTCACCCCATATTTTTTGGCAATCGAGAATAAGGTTTCTTTGGCTGCCACCAGATGGGTTTTTTGCGGGTCGGGCACAATTAAAACCTGCCCAACACTGACGCTGTTGCCCGTCAATTGATTGAGTTTTTGCAATTCGCTGACACTGAGGTTAAATTTTTTCGCAATGCTGTACAACGTGTCCTTGGGCTGAACGGTATAACTTCCAGCCCAGGCGCTCGAGAAACCGAGCACCAAAAGAAAGGCAAGAAGTAAAGCTCTCACGCATTCCAGTTTACACGATTCAAATGGTTCACCAGCAAAAATCATAGCCTCGAGTACGAATGCCTTGGTAGATTATGGATAAAATCAAACCATGAAATCTGTTTTTGTAGTGCTGATGCTGCTCGTATCGTGTGCTCCGTCACGTCAACTCGAGGCTTTTGTTGAACGCAAACCCGACCCGATTGCCGACCAGGGCGCCCATCGCAGCGCCGTCGAATGGTGGTACATGAACGGACATTTGCAGACGCAATCGGGAGCAAAAAAAGGTTTTGCCGCCGCCATTTTTCAAGTTTATGTTCCTGAAAGCAGCAAAATTGGTCTTATTTCTGCCGCCAGCATTTTACCCCAAGCCTTTTACTTTGGGCATTACAGTTTGCTGGACAAGGCTTCCGGCACGTTCTCGAGCAGCGAACGCAGCACACTGCCATTCGTCAAAAACCCAAAAATTCGCGTGTTCGATGCCGCCGCCAGCGAAGCCCGCATGGACGTTCACTTGGGCGATTGGCGCATGACCCGCGAACAAAACGGGCATTACACCGTCAACTCGAGCAACAACGGACAAGACGCAATCAACCTCGACCTCGAGCCGCTGCGCCCCGAAGTGATTCACGGTCCTGGCTGGAGCGGCAACCTCGAGACTGGACGGATGTACTATTACAGCGCCACACGGCTGAAAGTCACTGGCACATTAAACGGCGAACCTGTCACGGGCATCGTCTGGTTTGACCATCAATGGGGCGGCGGCATTGGCGCTCAGGCGGGAGATGGCAGCGCCAGTTTCAACCCCAACTGGGACTGGATGAGCCTGCAACTCGAGGATGGACGAGACATGATGATTTACGTGGTGAAAAACGCGAAAAACGAACCGAGCGACAAGTTTATCAGCATCACCAATGGCGACGGCACAAGCACCGAAATTCGCAATTTTAGGTTTCAACCCTGGGACACCTGGACTTCACCCGCCACGGGCGGGAAATACCCAACCAAATGGAGTCTGCGGCTCGAGGATGGCACGATTTTAACGATTCGCGCCGTGACCGACAATCAAGAAATTGAAGCTCGAGCGACGACTGGATTTAACTATTACGAGGGTGCGGTCACAGTGACGGGCACGACCAGAGGCGTGGGCTACATGGAACTCACGGGCTATGTCAAAGGCTCAAATCCACTTGCAAATCCTTGGAAGGCGTTGCAGGGCGGGCGTTAAAATTATTTTGCGGCGCGTTGCGATTTCGGGTCGAGCGCATCACGCAAACCGTCACCCAGCAAATTAAAGCCGAGCACGGTGAACAAAATCGCCAAACCAGGAAAAATCATCGTCCACGGTGCAGTGGTTGCCACACCAATCTGGAAAGCATCGGCAATCATCGTGCCCCATTCGGGTTGTGGCGGTTGCGCTCCCAAACCCAGAAACCCCAGTGCTGCCGCCTCGAGCGTCGCCGTTCCAATGGTCAGGGTGCTTTGGACGATCAACGGGCTTAAACCGTTGGGCAGAACGTGAACCAGCATTTGCCGCCAACTCGAGGCTCCAAGCGCCTCGGCGGCATGAATGAAATCTTGTTCGCGCAGGCTGTACACCATCGACCGCGCAATCCGAACGTAAACCGGAATTTGCGTGACCGAAATGGCGAGCATGGTGTTGGTCAAGCCTGGACCACGAACGGCGACAATCGCAATGGCAAGCAGCGTGCCAGGAAATGCCAGCAGAATATTCGTTCCCCAGTCAATGCCAGCGTCCACCCGTCCACGAAAAAACCCGGCGACCAAGCCGAGCAATGTACCAACCACGGCTGCCAACGACACCGAGATCAAACCGACTTGCAATGAGATTCTCGAGCCGTGCAAAACCCGTGTTGCCACGTCGCGCCCGAGATTGTCCGTACCAAAAATGTGCGTGGTGCTGGGTGGGGTTAAGCGGTCTAAATACGAGCGGTCTTTGAAGGCATCATAAGGTTTTAAAATGGGTGCGAGCAGTGCCAGCACAATAAACACCAACACAATGATGCCGCCGACCTTCCCTGGACTCGAGGCTTTAAAACGCCGCCAAATCTGGGCGGTTGGCGTCTCGAGTTGGGCTTTTCTTTCTGGAGTTGCGGTTGCAGTGGTCACGGCTTGTCCTTATCTGTACTGAGTTTATCGATATTGGATTCTGGGGTCGAGAAGCGCGTAACTGATGTCTACTATAGTGTTGACAAGGGTAAAAATAAAGGCAACTAAATCACGCCCGCTTGCACAATCGGATAATCTCGGGTCGAGATGCCTTCGTAAATCCACAAGCCGATGCCTTCCCAGCTAAACACCGTTTCGGTCAGGATTGCGCCGCCCAAAAGCGCACCGACTTGCAGACCTATCACGGTCGCCACAGGCAGCAACGCGTTACGCAAAGCATGTTTATAAACCACGGTACGTTGCGACAAACCTTTCGCCCTGGCGGTACGGACGTAATCTTGATTCAGCGTCTCGAGCATCGCGCTGCGGGTCATGCGGGCAATGATCGCGGTGGGAATGGTGGCGAGCGCGACGGAGGGCAAAATGAGGTGTTGTAAAGCTTGCAGCGTGACATTCAGTTGTCCGCGCAAAATGCCGTCCAAAACCAGCAGGTTGGTGATCGGTTTAAATGAAATCGAGAGGTCAGTGCCGAGCCTGTGACCTGGTGGCAGCCAGTGCAATTCGACAGCAAACAGGTAGATTAAAAGCAAACCGAGCCAAAAAATTGGCATGGACACACCAATCAAGGCAACGGTCATGGACAAATTATCAACAATTGAATTGCGCCGCACGGCTGCCAAAATACCAATTGGAATCCCCAAAAAAGTTGAGAGAATCATTGCCCCAACTGAGAGTTCAATCGTTCCGGGCCAGCGTTGCACGAGTTCGGTTTTGACGGGAATATTTTTTAACAGGCTAATACCAAGATCGCCTTGCAAGAGCTTGCCAACAAAATTAAAATACTGCGAATCAAAAAAACCAACCAAACCATTTTTGCTAAAACCCTCTGGATTAACCACCCAAGGTTTGTTCAAGCCCAGTTGCTCACGGACTTCTGCCAGACGCTCTGGCGTGCCACGTTCACCCAGCAAAATTGTGGCGGCGTCGCCTGGGATCAAGTGAATGAACATAAAAACCAAAATCGAAATCCCGATCAGGACAGGTACAATAGCAATCAGGCGACGCATGGTGTAGACAAACATTTTATCCTTGTGACTTCTCGAGAATTTATAAAGCTCAAAATAATGATTATCAAAATGCTTTGGTAGAGCGTGTTTAAATTCGTGTAGGACTGCATTTCTAGACCAAATCTGCAAAAATCACGTCCTGGTCATCAGTCATTTTCTTCGCTACAATGCCCGTTAAGCCACTTCCGATTCTTGGC
>JANLWR010000604.1:0-3524 GCA_031364625.1 Deinococcales bacterium
TGATTTATCAACATTGCCCGAACCTTCGGTGGTGACCAAAAATGGAATGTCTTGAACTTCTAAAGCTCGAGAAAGGTTGCTGTTCGGATCGACGACATTGGGTGTTGTGCCAGGATTTGAAGCGCTTGGTGCTGTGTCTGGCGTGATGGGGGTGGTTGGCTGGGTGAGCGCTGGTGTATCGACCACTGGTTCGGCGGTTGGATTTGCATTGAACAAGTACCACGAAAGGATGCCGCCAAATAATCCTAAAGCCAAAGCACCGTACAACAAAGGTCTGGGCAATCGATTAAAGGCATCCATAAACGAATTTCGTTTTGTGACTGGGCTGTTCGCCCCTGAATCGGTATTAAATGCCTGCTGATCCGGCTGGGTCATTTTGGCACCTCCCCAGTGGTTGTTGGTGTGGTTGGTGTGGTTGGTGTTTCTGAAGTGGGCAATCCCGTGCAGATTGGGTTGACATTGGTTTGGGTGTTGCGGTTCGGGTCGTCGTAAACATAAGCGGCGATGTTCAAACTCGAGGTCAGTTTAGGATTTGTGATGCTGTTCGGATCAACATCTGGCGTTTGAGCTTGATTGGCTTGTGAAAAGTTAAGGTTTTGGACGCTTAAGAAACGTTGTTGTTTTTCAAGCGCAACCAAAATACCAAATAAACTGCCATATGTTCCTTCAAGGCTGAGTGTAAGGTTGACGGCTCTAATGCCGGCAGGAATTGGTGAAGTACCTGCGGTGGCAAGTTGACGGCTGATGGAATTAAGTTGCCCTTGATTGGTTGCGATGTTATTTCTAATGCCTGCCAGAAGTACAGAGAACTGCTCACTGCTCGGAAGTTGAGCTAGAAAACTTATCTTTTCCTGTTCTAGACCAGCAACGACTCCACACAAGCGAACGACATTTCTTTGAGCATTTTCTCCAATTTGTTTTTTCGCTTGAAGGGCATCAATTTCGGTGCTCAAATCAGCTATCGTGGTTTGTGCAGACTGATATAAAGTCAAATACCAGGTCAATGCCACCAACAAACTTAAACCAATGACGATAAATGCAATGACGCGACTCGAGAGATTAGCGAGCATTCGAGCCTCCTGGAGGTGTTGGATTTTGAAAACTTGGTGTTGGTGCAGGAGTAGCGGGTGTTGTGCTGGGAGTTACGGCAAGTGGAGTGTCGCTCACCACACCAACAGTTGCATTGAATGAGTAACGGGTACTTTTGGCAGTGCCTTGCGAGGCGGTTACATCTGAACGGGTCGATCCAGTAAATTCAATCCCAAATTTGGGATCGTTTTCAAAAACAGTAATGTATTTTTGGATATCAGCATATGATTCAGCCTCGCCTGTCAAGGCAAATTCAGTGGTAATTGGCTTCTTATCGTATGCTCCTGATGCAGCTTTGGTTTGTGATTCGGCTGGCGTAAGTTGTTTAACACTCAAGCTCTTTAAACTGACGGCTGGACCATTTGGACGTGTGATGCTGGCTGGGATTTTCTTGACAAACGTGCTCAGTTGATCTGACCACCTCACACGCGATTGCTCGAGTTGGGCTTTAATGGCGGTTGTGACCTCGAGTTCTTTTTGTTGGGCAATCAGTGCGGCGTTGCCGTCAACGTATTTTTGCAAGGCTGCGACTTCGGTGGTGAGTTGATCGCGTTGGGCGGTCAATCCAGAAATCTGGTTGTTCAAGCCCAGTTGTAAGCCAAGAATCACGCCCAGGACAACCACGGGAATGGCAATGGCAATCAGTCGCCACCAACCCGGCTCGACGCGTTTGCGTAAAGTCTTGGGTAAAAGGTTAATGCTAATCAATTTCGGTCACCCCCCGCAGTGCCAAACCAAGCGGTACAGCCAGTTCGGCGGCAGTCGAACGCAAGTAGGCGGCATCAAATTGATTTTCGTCAAAATTGACCGACAACCAAGGATCACCCACTTCAACGCGGAAACCGAGCGTATCGCCAATGGCATCCGCCAGTCCTCGTAGTTTGGCACCGCCACCTGATAGGTACATGCGGTCAACATTAATATCGCCTGATTGCACGCGGTAAAACTCGAGCGAGCGCCGAATTTCGGTGGTCAGGTCTAGCAGTGGCGTGCGAATGGCGTCAAAAATTTTGGCGGGCGAGTATTTTTCTTTGTTGACATCAAAGTCGAGCAAGTCTTCTTCGTCTTCGGTGGGGATGGTCGCGGTGGCGTAATTGATTTTGACCTCTTCGGACTGGGCAAAGTCCAGACCAAAGGCTTTTTGAATCGCTACCGTAAAATCATCGCCCGAAACGTTGATGGGTCGGTTCATTAAAACGCGTTGCCCTCGAACGAGAGCGATGGTCGAGTTGCTCGCGCCAATCTCGAGCACCACACCAACCTCGCCGCCCTCGGTGAAAGTCTGACCGGTCAGGGTGGTTTTGTTTAAATGCTCGCCGAGCAAACTGCCTTTGAGCGCACGAAGCGCCGCAAATGGCTTGACGTCAATCACCACAGGCTCGAGTTGTGAAAGCTTGATGACTTCAATAAGGCGTGCAATGACTTCTTGTTGAGCAACCGCGATCATGACTTCCATTTGACCGTCGGCTGGAATGTCGTCTGGATTGTCGAGCGTGTCGTAATCCAAGACCACTTCATCAATTGGAAACGGAATGTAGCGTTCGGCTTCCCATTTGATGGCTTCGTCGAGGTCTTTAGCCGACATTTTTGGGACTTGAATGATACGGGTGATGGCAGATTGATTGGCGACGCAGGTCACAACGTACTTGTTGCGAATTTTTGCTTCTGCCAACGCAGCCCGAATTTCGGCGGCAACCGCCACAGGATCAGTAATCTGTCCATCCGTGACCGAACCTGGTGGGGTCGGACGAATTGCCAGAGCACGTAACGTCGGTGGCGTACCCGGTTTTAATTCCACAATTTTGATGGTGCTTGTTCCAACCTCGAGACCAATCGCCTCGATGCGCGGATTCACAAGCCGCTTCAGCCAATCTGACATAGACCCCCTTGAAACCTAGAGAAAATCGTACCACAAGCAACAGAACTAAGTTAGTATAAACCGACATCGGGCTTAACTTGGTCAAAATCCGCTTTTGGGTGTCAATTGCTGCTTCAAACTGTGACTTGCGGGTTATTGCAAGACCAGAAGCCTTACGAACTGACTGCAAATGAGAAGCAACACGGTCTAAACAGGTTGAAAATGAATCCTGACTCGAGACTGAGTCTTAAAATTTGACTTTCAGATTTTGAAAAACAAGTGCAGTTTTGAAACTCGAGTTCAAGCTGAAGTTTTTGCCTTTGCCTTGTCCCAGATAATCTTGCCGCCATTGCTGCTTAACAGTGCGCAATTTCCTGGGTTGTGTTCGTTGCAGATGCCTGTAGGGATACATTTAATGGTCATAAACTTCCCAGACCACGGCAAAGCCGTGACCACTTCTTTGCGCATGACTTTGGCAACCTCGCGGATTTCCCATTGGGCGCGGGTGCATAAACGCTGCCCGAGAAAATTCTTTAACGCCTCAAAACTCCAGGTCGAAACCAAATTGGTACGCGCC
>JANLWR010000629.1:0-18388 GCA_031364625.1 Deinococcales bacterium
GCGTTGTAAAAGTCTCATCGTGATACCTTCCAAGAAACAATGTTGCCACTGTCAAAACCAGCGAACAATTGCGTTCCGTCACTCGTTGCGGTGATCGTAAACACCGCGCCGAGGTTGGGTTTTAATTCCTGAATCATTTCATACGTGCTCGCATCCCAGAAAATAATGCGCCCATCTATGCCACCAGTCACCAGCGTAGTTGGATTCAACCAAATTACCGTTCTGACAGCTCCTAAATGCCCAGTTAAGGTTGCCTCGAGCGTCTGGGTTTGCGTGTTCCAAATTCGGACTCGGTGGTCGTCGCTGCCGCTTGCAATGTGCGTCCCGTCACTCGAGTAAGCGATGGTAAAGACTTTGGCGCTCGAGTCGGTTGGTTGCAGGGTGTGCAAGGTTTCGCCTGTGTCTGGGTTGCGCAGTTTTATCGTGCCGTCACTGCTGGCGCTGGCAAGCTCTGTGCCGCTTGGGTTGTACTGTACGGCGTTCACGTAATTGGTATGATCGGTCAGGGTGGCTGTTAAAGTTTGTGTGGCTGTATCCCAAAGGCGTACTGTGTCGTCCCAGCCTGCACTGGCAAGGGTGGGGCTGTTTGGTTTCCAAGCCAATCCCCGAACCGTGTAGTTATGCCCTAGTAAAGTCCCTATTTCTGCTCGAGTTGTGCTATCCCAAAGGTGAATGATGCCATCTTCACCTGCTGTGGCATCAATACTACCGTCTATAGAACTCGTTGTTGCATAAACAGGCTCTTGACTAACGTGTTGATAGTTGACTGTTGTGCCTTCTTTTTGATCGTGAACAATCAAAGCCGTATCTCGTCCGACACTATTTATTACTTTTTGAATTTGATTTAAAGTAATTTGATAAATGTTTGTGTTATGTGAAATTGCAGGACAATTATGACAAATTAATTCCATTTTATCAGTATTGTATAGATTTGGCTTGTACTTTTCATCAAATAAAACTATTTTCTTTTCATCGGGACTAATTTGAAAATTAATTATTTGGCTGTCATTTTTCATATTTTTAGGCTTTTTAATAATTTTAATTATTTCTTTTGTTCCAGTATTGATAAACCGAATTGTAGAATCACTACACAATATTGCAATAGTAATATTGTCTGAAAGCCATTGAAAATTCGGTAGTGTCCTAAGTTTGACTGATTCTAACCTTGGCTTCCAACGGCGCGTTATACACATCCACAAACCCACGAATCCGCATCTCATGGCGATCCTCACGCTTACTGAACGACAACGTTTTCCGCACTAAATTCGCACACCGTTGACGTAACGTGTTGTTAAACCGTTCCACATGCGCCGTTTCACCCGTCTCCTTTCCCACTGCGTGATGTCGTTTGCTCGGCAGCACAACCCCGTAAGCATCCCAGAAATCTGTGTAACACAGCGCTCGTTTTCGATAATCTGCTGGTAAACTCTTCCATAACGACCTGCACGTTTCACTCGAGCGATCACCGAAAGCCAGACCCACAATACGATCTGTTTCTCGTTCAAAAGCAATCCAAATCCAAACCTGATGATTCTTGTCATGAACAAACGACCACAGTTCGTCGAGTTCCAAAGTGGGTCTCGTTTTGAGTGGGGTGATGGTGTCAGACAGTGGTTTCACGTTTTTTTTGGTTGTGCTGAACTCTCATCACGGTATCTTTGTTTAAATTTGTAACTCGAGCGATACTTCTGATCGAGTTGCGTTCTGCGCTGAGTTTTTCGATCATGGCATGTTGTTCGGCGCGTTTATCGTGGTTGGTTTGGAGGGTGCTGTAGAAGTTGCAAGTTTTGCAATGAAATTTTTGGTGTCCGTCTTTGGTGTGACCGTTTTTGCGGAGTTTGGTGCTTTGGCAGCGTCGGCAGGTGAGGGGGATCATGGTTGTAGTTTATCAGTTTGGATGCGGACACTACCGAAAATTCGTAGGGTAAAAACAGACTTCAATTTTGTTTCTTAAAATTAAATCTTGTGTACTTAAAACTGACAGATACATCTTACTTACAGTCAAATCTGTTGTAGTATACACTAATTTTGTTAAATTTTGACTAATCATTTCTTCCGATTTAAATGTATTAAATAAATTATCTACTGATACTAAATCGCTTTTTTCAACTAATTTTTCTATTAAACCAGTATCAACATTTAAAATTTCAAAAAATAAATTTGATTTTCCAATGACAATAGTTTTGTATAAAGTTGCTAAAATTTGATTTTCCGAAATCCAATTTATAGAACTTAATTGAACGCCGTCAAATTGAAAAGTTTTAAAATCTGATTGGTTTTGTAAATCTAAAATGCTTACATTTAACTGAATATTAGAAGTATAAACGCTTTTTCCCAATGCTATTTTTTGACCGTTCGGACTCCAATCGCTAACATAGTATGATTTTCGATCTCCACTTGTTAAATCATAGCTAATGTTATAAAAAATGTTGCTAGGAATTGAATATCCATTTGAATTTAACACTTCCACTGATTCTGAATCCCACAAAAAATCATTTGAAAGCAATTGTGTCCTCTGAGGATTCCATTTTGCGTTCCATTGGGCATTAAAGTATCCCAAGAAACGCAATTTAGAAACTCGATGTAAACCTGGCAGGGTTCGATCTAAATTTCGTCCATAAAATCGTTGTGCAAAAGTATCCACAGACCAAAGTACGGCGGCATCACCTGATAAGTACACTTCGTTGTCGTTGCGCCAACGTGCTTGAAAAAACCGCAAAGGCGAGCTGTTTTGTGGCACAACCGAACTCCAGGATTTTTGAATTGTAAACTGATTGGTTTGCGCATTGGGTGTTGGATTTAAATCCGTTTGTCCTGTTTGCTGGCACGCAGCAAAAATCACAGTCAGGAAGCAGGTCGTTAAAAGTATCTCGAGTAATTTTTTGGTTTTCATGCGTTTTCTCCTGCCCGCCTCAACAGCCTGACGTAGAAAGATAGCACATTTTTCACACTCGAGTTTCATGTTTTGAACATGGATTGACGTTGCTGTTACAAAACTTCAATATTAAAATCTATCTCACTTTACCGAACCGACTTCAAAACCATTGCTCGAGAAACCAAAGCTCACATTTGAAAACGGGGGTCTCGAGCGTAAATTACCTCCGTGGCGATATCCTCTCCGCGATTGCCGCTAAAGACTCGAGCGACTTTGATACCCTGCCAAAGCCAATGGCATTCACGATGTTAACCTGATCAAAATTGGTCAAAAGCTGCAAATTCCACGCTGAGTTTCTTTGAAATCTCGAGAGGTGCGTCCTAGTGGCGCACCTTTTTTGTTGGTTGACCAAAATGCTTTACCAACCCGCACGTCACGCAAATCACAGGCAATTTATTATTTGAACGTCGCCACTCGAGCCGTCAGCGTGTGAATCAAATCATCTTTTAAGCTCACACCAATTCCAATGCCCTCGAGCGGGTGGGTGATGCCGTCAACCATGATTATTTCGGGTTCGATGATGTCTTCAAACCAGTAACGGTTGCTTGGGGCAGTGTCAGAGGCAAGCGTGAATCCCGCTTGGGTTTGCATGGCAACGTTGTGCGCCCGTCCGACGCCACTCTCGAGCATTCCGCCAGCCCAAAGGTCAATGCCGTTTTCCAGGCAGTATTTGGCAATGCGTTGCGACTCGAGATGCCCGCCGACCCGCCCCAGTTTGAGGTTGATGACGCTGCCCGAACCGAGTTCTTTGGCTTTGCGGACATCGCCCACGCTGTGAATCGGTTCGTCCAGACAAATTGGGGTTTTGATTTGTTTTTGAAGCGTCGCGTGATCGACCAGATCGTCGTACTCGAGCGGTTGTTCCATGTACTGCATTCCAATGCCGTCAAGGGCTTTCAAAACCTCGAGATCATTTAGGGTGTAAGCGCTGTTGGCGTCGCTGGTGAGTTTGGTGTCAATTTTTAAGGCGGCTCGAGCGGCTTTGACAAACTCTATGTCTCGCCCTGGACCAATTTTGAGTTTGATGCGTTTGTAACCAAGCGCCTCTTGCTCGAGCACGAATTCTGCCAGCGCCTCAGGGCTTTTCTTGATGCCAACGCTAATGCCAACCGGCAGGTCGGTTTGCACACCACCCAAATACTTCCAGAGCGGCAGGTTCGCGGCTTTGGCAGCCAAATCCCAGACCGCCATCTCGAGACCGCCTTTGGTGAAATGATTGCCGCGAATCGGGTGCAAGATCGGCTCGAGTTCACTTGGATGCGAAAATGATTTGCCCAAAACCCTGGGCACGATCACATCCTCGAGAATACTCCAGGCGGTGTCGGTGGTTTCGTGGTTGTAACCGGGCGTTTCGCCGCAGGCGACCTCGCCGATACCAAAAAGACCGTCAGAATAGACGCTGACCAGCACCATACGGCGCTCAGTCGTCACGCCAAACGAAGTCTCGAAAGGAGATTTTAGTTCCATGCGAATTTCACGCAGTTCAATTCGGTCAATCTTCATGACATCAGCATAGCGCAATGTGTTGCAAATAACGCGATTTCGGTGTCTTTGAACACTCAAAAATAAATCTCGAGATGATAAATTCTAACCAGGAGAAAGCAATGATTAAAATGTACACAACCAGTACCTGCGGTGATTGCCGCGTGACCAAACGCGTGCTCGAGCAACGCGGTCTCGAGTTTACGGAAATCAACATCGAACAAAACCCCGAAGCCGCCGAGTACGTCATGAGCGTCAACGGTGGACGGCGCAGCGTGCCGACCCTCGAGTTTAACGGCGATGCCGCCAGCATGAGCAATTTCAACCGCGTCAAGCTTGATGCGTGGCTTGCCAAAAACGGTTTGATCTCAGCTTAAAGTTATCGTTTGGTTTGAAAGCTCGAGTGTGAAGCTCGAGCTTTTTTTATTTGGTAATCCGAACCTCGAGTTGCAATCCCAAACCTTTGCTGAGTTTGCGTAAACTCTCGATGCTATGCCCATGATAGTGAACATTTGTCAGTCGAGCGATGGTTGGTTGTGTTAAACCTGTGCGTTCGGCTGCTTCGAGTTGGGTTACTCGAGCCAGTTTCAGGGCTTGTTGAACTTCTAAACTCACAGGGTCAGGAGTGGTTGCGGTTGCTTCAGTGCTGCTCATAACCACGTGTTGCAAACCATTTTCTGGCGTTGGCGGCATTCTTAGGGCATCAGCATCCAACTCGATCATGTTATTCCAACGAATACAGCGTCCTCGAGCACCAATTTCGAGCTTATTAAATTCGTTTTGTTGCTCGAGAATTGAAAAAACGGTGTTTGGTTGAATCAGTGGTGTTAAGTCAATTAAGAAAGTGCTGCCATCGTCATACTCGAGGTAAACGCGGTGTTTTGGTTTTGGTGTTGCAGTTAGAATCTTGTGCATGTTTTTCCTTTACTCGAGTGGTGGTAGTTTACGCAGAGGTTGCCCTGCGCGGCATAAATCCCAAAGTTCTTGCAATGCTGCCTGATGCTGATTTGCCCATTCGAGCGTGAATCGAAGTGCGCGTTTGGGAATTTCACCTGCGTAAATGCCCAGGGTGTTGATTTCGATTAGAATTTCATCATCGCCGTATTCAGCATGAAAGTGCGGTGGCAGGTGATCGTTGTAGTACATGGTGATGCGAATTCCGTAAAAGTTGGTGATTTCAGGCACAAGTCAAATATACCAAATTTGCAATAGCCTGATCGTGTCAAAACTGTTAATCTCGAACCATGCGAATTGAGATGAAAGCTGGAGTGGCTCACTTTAACACGGGCGAATATTGGGACGCCCATGAAGTCTGGGAAATCCCGTGGAACGCCGCGAAAGCCAGAGGAGACACGGTTGAAGCCAGTTATGTGCAAGGTCTGATCTTGCTGGCGGCAGCGATTCACAAGCGCAGGCATTACCAGAACCCTCGCGGCGGGCAACTGAATTACGCCAAAGCCCTCAAAAAATTGGAGGTCGTGCCACACGGTTACGCGCTCCAACACGACGGAATTGACCTCGAGCAATTAAAGCTTGAGGTGTTGGCGGCGCTCGAGAATCCCGAATTGTTCCCTCAATTGCCTGTCTAAAGCCTTAAAAATGGTAGGACAGCCGTCCTGGCTTCAAGGTATCGCACGCGTTCAAGAATTGTAGTTCGGCGCAATGTCACCCCTGCCGGTGATTTGATTTTAGGATCAAGAAGCGATCCTGCCCGAAGCGCCCAAGCCCGTGAGCGATGCCGCCCGTTAGGTGCATCTTGGCATCAAGAAGGTGCTGTAGTAGGGTCAAGAAGCAGCGCCCCTACTTCTTCCCTCGGCTCGAGGTCACGGTGTGAATCAAAATTGCGGCGGCGACGCTGGCGTTCAAACTTTTCACTTTGCCTTTCAAGGGAATGCTCACCAGTTCATCGCATTTTTCGCGCACAAGCCTGCGCAAACCGTCCCCTTCAGAACCAATCACCAGCGCCAGAGGTCGGTTGTAATCGAGTTGCTCGAGTTGCGCGGTTGCCTCCCCTGCCGCGCCGTAAACCCAGATACCATCCTCTTTTAATTCGTCGATCAAACGTGGCAAGTTTTTGACTTGAACCACTGGCAGGTGCGCCGTTGCGCCCGCCGCCGTTTTGACCACCACCGGCGAGAGCGGCGCACTGCGGCGCTCCTCGATCACCACACCGTGCGCCCCGAGCGCTTCGGCGCTGCGGATGATCGCGCCAAAATTGTGCGGGTCGGTAATGCCGTCCAGCAGCACCAAGAATAAATCCTCATGCCTGCTGGCGGCAAGTTCGAGCGCATCGTCAAGCTCCGCAAAATCCGTCTCGGGAATTTCGGCAATCACGCCCTGATGGTTGGTGGTCTTCACCGCGCGATCCAGTTCGATTCTGGCGTACCACTCGAGTTCAACCCCGCTTTCAAAGGCGGCAGCCTCGAGTTCTTTGGTGAATTTGGCTTCGATGCCGTTCGCCACAAACAAGCGTTCGACTTGATTGTCGCGCAGTGCCTCGAGTTCAGGGTTTCGACCATAAATCAGCATGACGGGCATTGTACGCCCGTCATGCAAAATTTAAAACTCGAGCTTTAACGGTCTGCGACTGCGCCAATCGTTTCTCCAGTTGCGGCATTGACCACACGAACACTGGTGAACCTCGAGCCACCCGAAATCTGGACGCTCGAGAATGGGCTGGTGAGGACTTGGGTGGTGATTGCCCCTGCGCCTGGTTGTCTGACGTTGGCGCTGACCACCAAAGTTTGACCCTCGAGTTTGGCGCTGGCGAGGACGATGCTGTACCCTCCGGTTGATCGCTGCCCCAGGAAGACGGTCAGGACTTTGTTGCGACCAAAATCAATGTTTGGCGCACTGGGTACGGGCACAAAATTGCCGTTCATGATCTTCCAGGTTTCAACAAAACTTTGTTGGTTGCTGTCCAGACGCACCAAGCTCGAGTTGCCGCCGTATGTCGAATTTGTGCCAACCAGTAAAGTTTTTAACTCGAGCGGTTGGTTGTTGGCGAATCCACCCAAAAGGTCAACTGGCACATCGACTTGGACGTAAAGGGCGGTCAGGTCGTAACGGTCTGGGCGGGGGTCAAACTTGGCAACATCGTCTGGAATGTTTGGAAAGGTTAATAAACCGATTGCCAGGGCTTTATTCTTGTACTTGGTTAACAAATAAGCCTCGAGTGCATCGGCTTCGGCGTCTGAAAGTTTACCGATTCCGCGCAATCCTTGACGCTCGGTTTTTGGCAGGCGCAATTTGGTGTTCTCGGCAAGGCTGCCGCCGACATCGAACCAGGTTTTACCGTCAAAGTACACGACTTTTTCGACCGCTTCGCGGGTCAGGACGCTTAATTCGTTTGAAAGTGGAATCGTGGCGAGCGCAAAGATCTCTCGAGCGGCTTTGGGAATCAGTTGCAAGGTGGGTTTGCCATCCACCGCCAATGCACCCGAGACGGCAAATCCACCCACAACCGCATTGTTGGTGAGGGTGTGCTTGATGCCTTCGAGGGTCATGTGGCGTTCCTCTTTGGCTTCGCCGTAAAAAATAAGGTGGCGTTCTTGAATGCCGTATAAAATCACATCCGAGACATTGTATTTCGCGGGTGGAAACAAAGAACAAGCATTTCCAAGAAAAGTCAGTATTAGGGCAAGAAGTGGGAGTCGCATACTTTATACTTTAGCTCACCAAGTGATGAAGCCGTGAACCTCGAGTGAAGGAAAGTTAAGAAGTCATCACCCGAGCTGCAAATTGTGCAAGGCGTTTTGCACGGTCCCAACGCCCGAGTTTGACAATGCGCCAAACCCATTCAATTTTGAGGTTGATCGCCCAGTCTGGGGCGCGTTCGACCGTTCCAGCCAAAACGTCAATGGTGCCACCCACGGAAATACTGATTTTGGCAGGCTTAAATTCAAAATTAAACAATTCCTGGCGCGGTGCGCCCAAACCCGTCAGCAGCAAATCGGCTCGAGATTCACGGACTTTTTGGGCGATTGTGGCTCGTTCCTCGGGTTTGAAATAGCCATCTTGAACACCAGCAATTTGAATGCCGTACTTTTGGGCGCAATTTTTGGCAGCGACTTCTGCAACGCCCGGTTTTGCCCCAAAAAAGTAGACGCGCAAGTTCTGCCCCTCGAGTTTCATCAGGTCTTGCACAATGTCCACGCCCGTCGCACGACCCGCGATGGTTTTACCGGCGCGTTTTGCCGCCCAGAGCATTCCAACGCCGTCGGGCGTGCTCAAATCCACGCCCAGAATGGCTTCGCACAATTTGGCGTCGGTTTCGGCTTGAACACAAATTTCTGGGTTTAAGGTAATCACGGTGCGTCTGGCGTTTTCATCTTTCAGCCATTCGCGCAGAATCTCGAGCGTGGCGGGTAAATCTACCAAATCGAGTGGCAGTTTAAGAATGTTGATTCGCTCTATCATGACTCGAGTTTACTATGGGATTTGCAGACGCCCGAGCTTGTGATTTGATTGGGTTATTATTGAAACCTCAAGGAGAAAAAATGTCATTTCAAGCGTATCTGGACACCGTTAAAGCCAAAACGGGCAAAACACCCGCCGATTTTGCCAAACTCGCCAGCGACAAGGGCTTGACCAAACACGGCGAGCTTGTCGCCTGGCTCAAAAGCGATTTTGAACTCGGACATGGACATGCGAACGCCATCGTGAACGTGCTTTTGAAATCCGTTTCTCGAGCCGCCAGCCCTGACGAAAAACTCGAGAAGCTTTTTTCGGGCAAGAAAGCGGTCTGGCTCGAGCCTGTGAAAACATTGATCTCGAGGATTCAAGAATTTGGGGCAGGGATTGAAGCCCAGACAAACGAAACTTACGTCAATATTTTGATCGGCAAGAAAAAAATGGCGATTGTTCAACCATCCAGCACGGATCGGCTCGATATCGGCATCAAACTCAAGGGCGTAACGCCAGAAGGTCGGCTCGAGGCTTCAGGCAGTTGGAACAACATGGTCACGCACCGCGTACGCATTGCTGACGCCAAAGAAATTGATGCGGAGTTGCTGGGCTGGCTAAGGCAAGCTTACGAACTTGCGAAATAACCAAGCTCGAACATCCTGAATTTTGAATCGTAGCGCCGTGCGCACCAAAGCATGTAACCTGTTTAGAAGTTTAATCTCGAGCATCTCAAATCTCGGTTTGAGTGGTGAGCACCAATAACGCGTGAATGACGGTGCGCGAGGCGCACCCTACTCAAACCCTCTGAAATCCAATACCGAATCTCGAGACTCGAGTTATGCTGTGATTCATGCAAAAGGTTTTGATTGCCATTGTGATTTGCTTTGTTGCTTTTGGGTTTACTCGAGCACAGGATTCTGCTGACAACAACGGGAAGTTAAGTGAAATCATGAAGCTTTTACCCGTGCCTGAGAATCCAGACCGTGTGACCGAGACTGACTGGAACGAATTTGAAACTCGAGAGCAGATGAAATTCCCCGAGGATTTCAAAGCATTTATTAACGTTTACGGTTGCGGGAAAATCAACAAGACGCTCGAGATTATGGCTCCGATGTGTTTGTCACTTAAAGGTGGGGTCAGAGCACCCGAAAAATTAATTTTTGAGTTCTGTACTTTAGTCTTCTTTCCACCAACGAAAATAACAATCAATTTCCCGAATCCAGAGGAATCGAGCAATTCAGAAACGAGCAATTCAAATGATGAAGTAGATGGTTCAAACTTAAGTGCGGAAGCCGCAGGAATGGCTTTTGCTGACTTTTTTAAACGATCTCGGGACTTATTGGATGAATGTTGGAATATAGCAGCTCAGTTTTATATGACCAGACAGTACGCGCCAGAAACTTCGGGACTTGTCGTACTACAAGAGCTGCGTGAATTTCTCGTTGCATACTTCCAAAATTCTGATCCTACCGTTGTTTCAAAGCTTAAAGATGCCAATCTTTCACAAATCAGGCTCGAGACTCAGGACGAAACCCAATACGAATTTAGCAATTCTCTGATCGAAAATTTTGAAGAAGATTTGAACGATTTGCTTTCCTCGAGTTCAGATAATCAGCAGTTAAATGCCAATCAGTTTTATTTGTGGGGCGATTTGCGCGATTCAAATTACAACCTTGGTTGGTTGACACGCAAAGACGAAGTCGGAACTCAAGTTATTTTTGAAAAAACGTTTTTGTTTTCACATGACAAGCTCGAGTTACTTAATGCGAGTTTTTTAGATATGGTTTTGAGATTACTGCAACACGACCAAACGCTTTTTGCTGGAACAGAACTGTCTTTTCGACCTGAAGACTCAGCGTTTAACGAACAAAAATACGAGTTTATTCCAAACCCAAACCGCCGCACACCCTGACCTCGAACGATATAGATTCTTCTAAAAACTTAGAATTTGAACGGCTACAGTGGTTCTTGAGCAAAATAAATTGATCACGTTCAGGGTCAAAGAAAATTTGGAACGCGCCGCCACAAAACAAAAAAGTACCCATCCTCGCGCTGCGTTGTTTCAGGTCTGTCCTTCAAGACAAACCGTTAATGACTCGAGGTTTCTGGGATAAGCGCAGAGGTTCTGACAGCCTGTGTCTGTCACCAGTACGGTATCCGAAAACCGGCAAAACCTGGCACGTACAACCCAGGCTCGAGCGAGAAGATCATGCCGGGTTCGATGGGTGTGTGGTCGTCAAGGTCGAGGAATGGATGCTCGTGCCCCTCGAGTCCGAACGCGTGCCCAGTGTGGTGACGCATCAGAGCACCCAGACCCAAATCGTTTACAATAAAGCCCGAGATTTCGGCTTCAACCTCGCTGCACAAACGCCCTGGACGGAGCGCGAGGCGACCATGCCCGTGAGCGGTTTCGCCCGTTAGCGACCATGCCCGTTAGGTGCATTTTATGGTCAAGACAGGTGCGTCTTGAAACCAAGAAGCGCCCAAGCCCGTGAGCGAACCTGCCCGCAAGGTGCAAGCTTAGGTTCAAGAAGGTGCTGCTTTAAGGGCAAGACAGGTACATTTTATGGTCAAGCGGTCTCGCCCATTAGGTGCGTCTTGAGACCAAGAAGAAGCGCACCCTACCAAAATCTGACCTTAAACTCGAGCAACTTTAGGCTTTTGTCAGGTTTTCAAATCGGTAAATCGCACTCGGTTGCCAAGGAATCACTTCGCGCAAGACTGGCACGGCGTTGGTTTGCGAAATCAAACTCGAGAAGGCAATGTCTTCGTGAAGATTGAGTTTTTGCAACAACTGCCCTGGTGCGCTCAAGACCAGCGCCTCTTGCGGGTCTGGGAAGGCGCGGAGCAAATGTACTGCCAGTTGTGAGGCGTGTTGATGCTCGAGTTTGCCAATGTTTTTGGCGTTAAAGTTGCGCTCGATGCGTTTTGCCAAAAAACCAGCCGTTAAGGTGTCGTCCAGTCCCTCGAGTCCCTCCTGACCCGCACAAACGATGGCAATTTCTTCGAGATTGTTGGCTAAGGCAATCTCGAGTGCGGCGTCGGAAACGGCTTGGGCGTTGTAAAACGAGCCAAACAAGACCGTGTGGGCGTCAGCGACGACGGGCAGGGTTTTGGGTCCGTTTTGGGTGGTCATGACGGCGGTTTTGCCAGTGAAGTCAAATTTTGCCAGGTCGGCGGGGCTTGCGCCGTAATTGAAACCTTCTGGTGGCAAGCCGTCGCGTTCGCCGAGCAGCAAGTGCTGTCCTTGGGCGGCGTATTCTCTGGCGGCACGCAGGCTGGCGGTGATGAACAGTTCGGTCAAACCTTTTTCAAATAACAATGGCGTGGTGGTCGTGGCACGCAGGACATCAACAACAATCACAACGCCTTGGTATGGACCTCTTGGGATCAAATCTACTTTCAGGTGCATCTTGTTCCTTAAATCTCGAGGAGGATGGTTGGGGGTGGGTTGGTGGAAATAAGCGGTCATCAATTTAATCTCTAATGGCGAGTGCAACTGTGCGAAAGTCTAGCATGTCTTTGGTGCTGGAAATAATCGTTGCGTTGTCAGGTTCAGAGTTTTGAAGCTTTTGTTACGGAACTTAAGGCGACCCGCTCGAGCGATAGTAGTGCTGGAAACGCTGTGATTGAGCTTTAAACCGTAGAATCTCGCCATCATGCCCATCGACACGTTCATCAATCCCGTCCAAACCGTGCCGAAGTCTTGGCTTGAAGCGTTTCAAAACGGTGCTTTAAAGGACTTTCATCGACTTGCGGCAGACGATACCAGCGCAGCCCTCGAGACTGAAAGCACCGTTGACCGTGACGAACTCGAGCGATGTTTAAGTTTGTATTTAACAAGGTTAGGCGCACCGAAGGCAAGCCTGAGTAACGCCAAACGCATCGCGCATCCAAACTCGAGGGTGGTCATGACGGGGCAGCAGGCGGGGTTGTTGCTTGGTCCTGCGTATACGATCTCCAAAGCCGTGAATGCGATTTTGCTGGCGCGGGAGCTGGATGCTGAAGACCGTCCGGTGATTCCTGTCTTTTGGGTGGCAAGTCAAGACCATGATGTTGCCGAGGTTGCCAGCACGCACTTTTTGGGTCTGGACGAAGAACTGCGCACCCTCGGGTTGGATTTACCGCAAAATCGGGCGATAGCTCGGATAAGGCTTCAAGACGAATGGTTAACTCAAACTTTAACTTTTATGAACGACATTCCGGCGACGCCCGAATTTAAAAGTTGGATTGCTGAGGAGGTCAAAGCGGCATTTGAAGCCTCGAGCAACTTTGGGGATTGGTTTGCGGGTATTTTACTGCGTTTGCTGGGCAGTCACGGCTTGGTGGTATTTGACCCGATGGATGCAAGTCTTGCGCCACTGTTTAAAGCACAAATAAAGCGCGAACTCGCTGCACCGCTCGCCTCGAGTTTAGCCATTGAAGCTGCCGCGCAAAAACTGATTGGGCTTGGGTTTAATCCGCAGTTGCGCCGCAGCGAGGGATCAACCAATTTGTTTCTCGAGGGTGAAGACGGTTTGCGCAGGTTACTCAAATTTGATGGTTCGCAGTTCATGGCAGACCGCCATTATTCTTGTAGCGAATTAGAGACGATCCTCGAGCAAGACCCAGCCCGCATCACGCCCGCCGCAGGTTTGCGCCCCACGCTTCAAGATGCGGTGCTGCCCAACGCGATCAACGTGCTTGGACCCGGCGAACTGGCGTACCACCTCGAGTTGAACGGCGTCTACGAACTTCACGGCGTGAAACAACCCCTGCTGCATCCTCGTCTGAGCATCACGGTGCTCGAGCCGCCAATCCAACGAATCCTTGTAAAATACGGTTTGAGCGCCGCCGAGTACCAGAAAAGTGGGACTGAGGTTTTAAAACAAAAACTGTTTGCCCAAACAAGCGCCAACACCAGCATTCAGACCGAAATGGCGAACATCATGGCGTCGTTTGAACGCCTGGAAACCGAATTGCTGGCGTTTGAACCAGGTTTTGCCAAGAACGTTTGGCGCTCCAAAGCCACCGTGCGTTTTCAGATCGAGAACAACCTGCCGCGCAAACTGGCTGCCGCTTACGCCAGGGCTGACACGGACGTGCAAAATCAGTTTTTGCGGCTCGAGAAACATTTGCTGCCCAACCATGAGCCGCAAGAACGCTACGTCAGTTTCTTGTCGCACTTAATCAAGTTTGGACCAATTTTGCTCGAGCGAATTCTGAAGCTTGAAGCTCGTGGGGCGCACTGGCTCGAGGTTTAAGCGCGAATCGAGTCTGTTTTTTGAATTTACCGCTATCCTTGAGGCATTCAAGGAGGCGGGATGAAACACTGGTTGCTGGTTTTAACGGCTCTGATTCTGGGGGTTGCCGTCGCCCAAAGCTTAAATGGAATTTGGGTTGCAAAACTGCAAAATGGTTCTGTACTGACGTTGGTCTTGCAAGAAACAGACGGGCAGATCCAGGGAACATTGACCGGCAACGGCGTGACCTTGCAACTCGAGGGGGATTCAAACGGGGTCAGTGCCGAGGGGACACTTTCAAGTCAGACTGAACAAGCCGTATTTCAATTGACCTTACTCAGCAACACCTTGACGTTGGTGGTCGCAGATATTGACCCAAACACGGGCGAAGCCAACCAAAGTAGCGCCCAGACTTTTCAATTTAGCCGCAGCAATTCAAGCTCGAGCAACCCACCCCCAAATAACACGGTCATACCCAACCCAAACCTGCCAGACCCTCTACTCGGACGGTTTATTGGGCAGGACATGACGCTCGAGGTTCTGGGCGGCAACGGCAATTACAAGGGCGCAATCACGCTTGCAAAGCAAAAATACGCCATGACTGGGCAGGGCGGCAATGGCGTTTTGCGCGGGCAGTTTGTGGCAAAAGGCAGCACGTTTTTGTTCGAGGCTCGAGTCAAGCAAAACAGCATGACGCTGCTACTCAACGGCAAAACGAACTTGTTGAGTCGTCAGGCAGTCCAAAATCCGAATGCAAACATCAAACCGCCAGTCAGTATCCAAACACCAAGCACCATAGCAGCAAGCCCCACAACCTCGAGCCTACCGGAAACCAGCAAAGCCGAACTGCGCGAACAAGCCCAGTACAAAGCGGGCACTCGAGTCAACTCGAGTCAGCATGGGGTGTCATTTGTCGTGCCGCAAGGTTTTAAGGGGGCAACCACCCAAGGCATTACGGTGCTGGGCAATGGACGCACCGACGCAAGTGGGGTCAACGTTCTGATTTTTCCATTCGTCGGCGCGAACCTAAACGACATTTACGCCTTAATGTCAAAACCCATCGATTACGGACAACTCAGTTTTAGTCCAACCGATTCTGGAAGCGGCAACGCCAACCGCGTGATGTTTCATTACTCGAGCAACGCTTACAACGCCGTGGGCGTATCGGTGCTTGGAAAAGGCAATGGCTTAAGTTTTCAAGTGATCGGGTTTGCCAGCAACGCAGACCTCGAGAAACTGGCGCTTGCAATGGCGAACGCCAGCAAGTTCTCGAGTGCCAGTCTGAACAGCACGCTTCAAACCATTCGGACGGGATTCTCGGGCAAGTATTTATTCGCCTATTCTTATAGCGGCACAACCAGCAACACGGGCAGTTTCTCGAGCGAATCCAAACGCCAATGGGATTTGTGCAGCAACGGGCGTTACTTTTTTGAGGGACGGAGCGAAAGCGCTTTTAACGTCCAATTGCCAAACGGTGGCGATACGACGGGTTCGGCAGGTGGCGCAAGCCAAAATCAGGATGGCTCGAGTGGACGTTGGAAAATCTTGATTGTGGGTAATGGCGTGGCGCTGATTTTGTTCAAAGACGACCAGACGGTGGAGCTGCATTTGCTCTCCAATTTGGATCGTAAAATGCCGTTTTTGAATGGCAAAGAACTTGGCAGTTTTGGCGCAAGCAACAAATGCCGCTAAACACACCATAACTCGAGTTTCATAATCCTCATGACCCGCGTCAGAATTCTGTCAGAGTTGCTGTCCTAAACTAAAGCAATTCGGGGTACTTCTGCCTCGAGCGAGGACTCAACTGTGACTGGATTACTTCAATCTCAACGGAAAAGAGGACACGCCAATGCTTGAAAACACATTACTTTTTGGTGTGATTGCCTTGATTCTGGCATTGTTACTTTCAAGCCTGCTGGCACATTCCAGGGCATCAACCCATAAACAAGTGATCGAAGCCACGCAAGCCGCCAAGGCGCTCTCGGACTTTAACCGCGCCCTCATCCATGAAACCAGTTTGCCGGTGGTGCTGGACCGAATCACCAATGCCTTGACCGAAAACCTGGGCTACAGCCAAGCCAGAATGCACCTGCTTGACGGCGTTTCACGCGAAATGCGAGCACCATCTGGTGAAACCTCGAGCGACCCTACTCGAATCGCATTGATGCGTGAGGCATTGTTTGCCCCGCCCGAGGGCATGGAAGAACCGGGCGTGATTGTGCTGCCGATTCTTGCCGCCACCAAGGCAGGCTCGAACGCACGCTGCTGGCTCGAGCCAGAAAACAAATGCAAACTGACCCCGAAAATAACCAAATCCGAACGCTTCAACACCTGCCTCTCCTGCGAACATTTTGCCGCTTACGGCGTGCTCGAACTCGAGTACCAAGGAAAACGTCACGACATTGCCAGCCTGATCGATTACGTCCGAGCCAGTTCCCTGGCGGTCTCGAACACCCGCATGTACCAAAGCGAACAACAAGCCCGTCAACTCGCCGAACAACGCCTCGAGCGCGAATTGCAACTCAAATTTGAGAACACGCAACTGCTCGAATCGCTCGAGGGTGAACGCGCAAGGTTAGAAACAACCATCGAACACCTGAGTGAGGGCATTGTGCTCTTAGAAGCCGACAAAGCCCAAGCCAACGCCGTGGCTCGAGCCTGGTTGGGACTGCCCAAAGATTTCAGGGTGCAAGATTTGCCGACCCAGTTACGCGCCACCCTCGCGCCCGGGCATTCGGATTTGGTCATCAACAACACGCACCTGCAAGTCATCATCAGCCGTCAAGAAAACCGCACGGTCTTGGTCTTGCGCGACCTGGAACGCTTCGGCGCGATAGAGCGCACCAAAGCCGAGTTGTTGAGCCGCGTCTCGCACGAACTCAAAACCCCGCTTACCAGCATTCAGGGCTTCACCAGCCTGCTGATTTCTGGCGGTGCAGGCGAACTGACCGACGACCAATACGAATTTTTAACCACGACCTACAACGCCTCGAAAAACCTCGAGCAAACCGTGCAAAACCTGATGGACGCCTCGAAGCTCGAGGCTGGACTGTTCGAGATCAACTGCAAACCCACCCGCCTCAACTTTGAAACCATGCTCGAGCGATTTGTGCAACGCGCCGACGAGCAGGGCATTTTAATGGACGTTCAACTTGCCAGCCTGCCAATCATGAACGTGGACGCCATGCGGCTCGAGTTAGTGCTGGCAAACTTGCTCTCGAATGCTTTGCGTTTTACCGGCAAACATGGTCGAATTGTCGTCACCAGCAGCCTTGAAGCTGGAAACCTGCAAGTGACCGTGACCGACAGCGGCGATGGTATGAGCGGCGATCAACTGGCACACTTGTTTGAACGCACCAGTTCGGGTTTGCAAACCGCCGAAAATGGTGACAACCTCGAAGGTATTGGGCTGTCATTGTACGTCAGCAAAGCCATCATCAACGCCCACGGCGGCGAAATTACTGCAAGCAGTCAACCGGGCATTCAAACCCAGTTACAATTTCGCATTCCGCTCGAGAAACCAGTTTCAGGATCGCTCGAGCGTGAAGACAAAACCCCAACATTGGTGGGCTAAAGGTTTTACATAAAAATCAAGCACTAGCCCCGGGTACTCAACTCGAGGCTCGAACGGTTGACCAATTGTTACTTCGTAATGACTTCTTTAATGATTTTCGGACGGGCTTGCCGCATTCCCAAGAAAAACCCCAGGATCAAACCCAACAGCAGGGGAATGCCAATCAAAATCCCAAAATTCATGACAAACGACGGGTAATTGAAAAACGAAACCACCGCCGTACTCTGCGAGAGCACCAACACGACCGCGATCAGAACCACAAGACCAATTAAAATCCAGCGAAAGTTTCCCATACCTCAGTATACGCGGTCTGGGTTCTCTGAGTTCCTGAAAAACTCACAATAAGCAAAAATGGGTTGAATCTCGAGCGATTACGTCGGGAGCTAACAGGTGTACGAATAACCTATTGCAAAATTCTTTTTTTAGACACAAAAATCAGCAATTGCCCGTCTGACCTCATCCCCGACCCTTCTCCTAACATCAGGAGAAGGGAGTTTAGCTTTTTTACACATGTGGCTCGAGATTATTTCCTTCTCCCGCTTGCGGGAGAAGGTGGCGAGCTTGCTCGCCGGATGAGGGCTTCAGGCGAGGTAAAGTACACTTTCTTGTGTGAGACTCGAGTTTCTGGATTAAGTCAGAGTCAATAAGACAAGCTTCGTTCCTACCAAAAAATCATGTGGTGTAGGGGTGGTGACCATGCCTGAAGATACGTTTTATGGTCAAGACAACCTTGTGTTCACCCATGCAACGTGAAAACTGGTTCTTGGA
>JANLWR010000634.1:0-6528 GCA_031364625.1 Deinococcales bacterium
TTCGAGTTTGGTTTTGTGATCCTGCCCGATTCGCACACCACAGGCTCGAGCATCATGCCGCAAAAGAAAAATCCTGATGTGAGTGAACTGGCGCGAGGCAAGGCGGGACGGGTTTTTGGTGATTTGATGGCATTATTGACCGTCGTGAAGGGCACGCCACTGGCGTACAACAAAGACTTTCAGGAAGACAAAGAACCCGTTTTCGATGCCGCCGACACGCTCGAAGTGATCTTGCAACTTTATGCAGAGATGCTGCCAAAATGCGCGTGGCAAACCGAGACGACCAAAATGGCGGCAGCTCGAGGCTACAGCACGGCAACCGATCTTGCAGATTACTTGGCTCGTCAAGGCGTACCGTTTCGTGACGCACACGAAGTTGTTGGAAAACTGGTGGGTTTATGCGTTAACACCAAACGTCAACTGTGGGAGTTAACTGCCTTTGATCTCGAGAATGCCCACCCGAAACTTTCTCTTGCCGCGCTCGAGGTTGTGACCGTGGAAGCCAGCGTCAACGCCCGCACCAGTTACGGGGGCACAGCGCCAATTCGTGTCAAAGAAGCCATCGAAGCCGCCAGAAAATCCATTCAAAATCCGTAGGGGCGCTGCTTGCTGCGCCCTGCCTTTGCACCCTGCGCACTGCTGTTATGCCCTACCATCGTAGCTATTTCGTAATTCAATCTCCCAAAGGAGGAAAAACCCATGCCCAACTCGCTTGAGACTCAACCGGTAAACCCCTTACCGCAACTTGCCCCCGCCGCCCCGCTCGAGCTTCGGGCGGCGACACTCGAGGACATTCCAAGACTTTATGATTTGATTAAGTATTGGGCGGAACGTGGTCGGATGCTCGAGCGCAGCCCTGAACTGCTTGCCAGCACGATTCACGAGTTTTTGTTGCTCGAGGATCAAAACCATGAACTGGCGGGTGTGGTGGGTTTGCACCGCATGGCGTCAGATTTGGCTGAGGTGCGTGGTTTGGCGGTTGCACCGAATTATCAGGGGAAGGGTTTGGGGCGTTGGTTGGTGCTTGGCGCAGAGCGTATGGCAAGGGATTGGGGTTTGAAGCGCCTTTTTGCTTGGACGTATGAGCAACGCTTTTTTGAACGTTGTGGTTATGCCAGAATCCCTAGGGAAGAAGCCACACTGCCGCAAGAAATTTACGGTGAGTGTCAACGGTGTCCGTTTTTAACCAACTGTAAGGAAATTCCGATGTTGAAGTTAATTGATCTGCCCAAACCTGTTGTCGCGTCATGATCTCTCGAGGTTTGTAAACGGTTTTGCAGGTTTATGCCAGCTCGAGTTCAGGTTCGGCATCTGGTTTCCAATGCACTCGCGCCCAAGTGTCGATGGCAATAATCACGGTTTGAAGCTCAAAACCTGCGCAGGTCAGCCTGTAACTGGTGCGTGGCGGCATGGTGCTGTGAACAGTTTTGCTGACAATGCCTTCTCGCTCGAGCATCTCGAGGCGTTCTGAGAGGGTGCTTGGGTTGCAGTTGCCGACATCTCGACGAATTTCGTTGAAGCCTTTGCTGCCGTCCAGCAGGGTACGGACGATGTACAAAACCCATTTCTCTTGCAGAAATGAAATGGCTTCTACGGCTGGACAGAGTGCTTGTACCTCGTTCACAGTTTGCATTTTAGCACAGGTTGGTATTTTGGTTTACATTCTAAATCACTATGGAATATATACTGCTATTTGTTCGGGATAACCCAACAGGAGGAATACACATGAGCCAAACTTGGAACATTGACGCCAGCCACACCAGCCTCGACTTTGCCGTCAAACACATGGCAATCTCCACCGTTCGCGGGCACTTCAAAGCACTTTCGGGAACGGTCACCACCAATGAATCTGGTGCGCTCGAGGGGATCGAAGCCAACATTGACGCCAGTAGCATCGACACCAAAGACGCCCAACGCGACGGACACTTGAAAAGCCCAGACTTTTTTGACGTGGCGACCCATCCAACCATTATTTTCAAAAGCACCAACGTTCAAGCCAAAGGCGGCAACGAATACGCCGTCACGGGCGACCTCTCAATGCACGGCATCACCAAACCCGTGACGCTCGAGGTCGAAACCGTCACCCCGATGAAAGACCCTTGGGGCATGACGCGCACCGCCGCCAGCGCCACAGGCAAAATCTCACGCAAAGAATGGGATTTGACCTGGAATCAAATCCTCGAGTTGGGCGCGTTGTTGGTTGGCGATGAAATCAAGATCACGCTCGAGGTTCAAGCCGTGATTCCTCCAGCCGCAGCCGCGTAAACTCAACATCAATTCAAAATGGCTCGAGGTTTAAAATCTCGAGCCATCAATTTTTAGGCTTGTGCCTGCGCACCCGCCAACACTTTGGACATCGCCTCGTAGAGCAATTGATCCAAAACCTCGAGTTCTTCGTCAAGCACCATTTCGGCACTCGACAACACCCGCTCGAGTTCTTCAACCGCATCACCAAAAGGTTGCGAATTGACGCGTTCGTGAAACACGCTCACGAGCGGCGCGAGCGCACCCCGTACCACTAGCCGGAAACGCTCGAGCGTCTCACTCTCATCAAGCTCGAGTTTGGGCGGAATCAAATCCAGGCTTCGGGCTTGTACCCGCTCGAGTGTGTCCCTGGCAATATCGGGCAGTTTCGCCAGATAATGCGAATCTTTGACAATGTAATTCGCCGCGCCAGCGTGCAGCGCTTTGACCGCCAATTGTGCCTCGGTACGTCCAGTCACCAAAATCACGGGCGCACCGAACGGCAGCAGTTTCTCGAGCAGCGTCAAACCGTCGGTGTCGGGCAGTTGGTAATCGAGCATGATCAGATCAAACGTACCAACCCGTGCCGCCTCCAAACCCGCCGCGCCCGTCAGTTCGTGCGCCACGGCAAAACCTGCCCGCTCGAGAAAACGGCTGGCAACGAACGCTTGATCTGGGTTGTCTTCAATCAGCAAAATTCGTGACATGCGCGTCCATTCTCGAGATGGTGTGGCACTTCTAATAGATCAGTCTAAGCCAAATTGCTGATTTTCGGAGCAAATACGCAAAGAATACTGTTTCGCACAGGTTTCAGATCATTTTGATGCTCGAGCATCCCGTCATGCAAGGCACAGTCGGGGCTGCGCCAGACTGGTAGGCTAAGGGTCAAGATTCCCCTCTTCGCCCTCTTGCAAACAAGGATGGTGCAATGAAAGCCTCAACCCTGACCGAACTCAAAGCCTCTGGTTATCGCGCCCGCAGCGTTCAAGACGAAATCCGCGAAAACCTGATCAAAAAAATTAAAACCGGCGAACAAATCTTCCCTGGCGTGGTCGGTTATGAAGACACCGTCACGCCTCAAGTCGTGAACGCCCTGCTGGCACGCCAGAATTTCATTTTGCTGGGCTTGCGTGGACAAGCCAAATCCAGAATTTTGCGTGCCATCACTGAACTGCTCGATCCCGAAGTGCCTTATGTTCTCGGCACAGAGCTGCACGACGACCCGTTAAACCCCATCTCGAGCGAAGCAAAACGCATCCTCGAGCGCGACGGCGACGCCACCAAAATTGGTTGGTTGCCACGCTCGCACCGTTACGTCGAAAAACTTGCCACGCCAGACGTGACCGTCGCCGACATGATCGGTGACGTTGACCCGATCAAAGCCGCCCGCATGGGCGAAAGTCTCGGCAACGAATTGACCATCCATTACGGCTTGTTGCCCAGGGCAAACCGAGGGATTTTTGCCGTCAACGAACTTGCCGACCTCGCGCCAAAAGTTCAAGTCGGTCTGTTCAACATCATGCAGGAAGGCGACGTGCAAATCAAAGGCTACCCGATCAGGCTCGAGCTTGATGTGATGCTGGTCTTCAGCGCCAACCCCGAAGATTACACTGCCAGGGGCAAGATTGTGACGCCGCTCAAAGACCGCATCGGTTCTGAAATTCGCACGCACTACCCGAGCGACATTGCACGCGGCATGGAAATCACGCGTCAAGAAACCGATGTCAGTTCTCGAGCCGATATTCCAGGTTTTGTTGCCGAGATCATCGAAGAGGTTGCCTTTCAAGCTCGAGATGACAACCGCGTGGACAAGCAATCGGGCGTCTCGCAGCGCTTGCCGATCAGTTTGATCGAACTGGTTGCCAGCAACGCCGAACGCCGCTCGTTCCTCGAGAATTCTGACGCCGTTGCCCGACCCTTGGACTTGTACGCCGGGCTTCCCGCCATCACGGGCAAGATGGAACTCGAGTACGAAGGCGAGTTAAAAGGCGCGGACACCATCGCCAAAGACATGATTCGCAAAGCCGCAGGCGCGGTTTTCTCGAGACGCGCTGGAAAACTCAACACCAAAGAACTCGAGGATTGGTTTGAAGCGGGCAACGTCCTGAACATTCCACAAGTTGGAGGCGCGAGCGCCGCCGTGAAAGCGCTTGATAAAGTTCCGAATCTTCTACGTTACGCCCGCGATTTAGCTGAAGGCTCGAGCGACGCGCACACGCTGTCCGCCGCCGAATTTATTCTTGAAGGTTTGTACGGCAAGAAGAAAGTCTCGAGAAGCGAAGAATTTGGCTACGCCGCCGCCGAACCAGAGCAAGTGCGTGGACGTGGTGGACGTTGGAATTAAAGATTGGAGGGTTTTGAATGCAACAAATGACGCTCGAGCAAGTGATTGATGCTGTTCAAATGCTACCCAAAGAAGATCGTCTGGCACTGGCTGAACTGATTCAAAAAAATGAACGTCACGAAGCTTTTGTCACCGAATGCAACGATGCTTTAGAATCAATGGAACGTGGAGAATTTGCGACAAATTCTTTAGAAGAAACCCTACGGGCGCTGAAGCAGTGAGAGAAGTAAAATCCTACACATCATTTTTACGATCATTCAAACGCCTTGCTGCCACTCACCCTGAATTGCAAACACAGATTGCACAAATTCTGATTCAACTCGCCAACAATCCTTTTGAATCCTCTCTGGAAACCCATAAACTCAAAGGAAAATACAAGAACCATTGGTCTTGCACGGCTGGTTACGATTTAAGAATCGTGTTTGTTTTCCAAAAAAGCAGTGAATCTCGAGAAGATGATATTTGGTTGGTCAATATCGGTACGCACGACGAAGTTTACAAATGAACGCACAAATGTGATTGGAGATGATACGCCATGATTATATCAACGCCGCTGGATCAAGTATTTGATGTTTTCGAGTTGTTGTCTCTTGATGAGCAAGAATTGGCGCTCGATGTCATGAAACGCCGATACCATGACCGAAGACGCGAAGAAATGATTACCCAAGCACACGAAACCAGTGCTGCGTATCGTCGTGGTGAACTCAAAACGAAATCGGCAACCGATTTTTTACAGGAAATCAATGCCGAACATTCAACTTAGTGCTATTTTTGAAAAATCTTACTACCGTTATCTGCGAAAACATCCAGAACTAAGAATCCAAATTAGCGAAGTGATTGCTCAACTTGAGTTAGACCCTCGAGCCGCACAGCTTAAAACACATAAATTGCAAGGTAAGTGGAAAGGTTATTACGCCTGTAGTGTGGAATATGATTTAAGAATCATATTTGAATTTGTTGAAAATGAACCCTATGACGATATTTTGCTGGTCAATATTGGAACACATGACGATCTATACTGATTTACAAACAATTCAGTGATTTACCAGCTCGAGAGTGAGGTCTATTATGCTAACCACAACCCGCTCGACCCGTTATTCCAAATACGAATCCACCCTCGACGACATTGACACCTCGAGCATCATGGAAATGATTCGAGATTCTATTATTGGCTCGGCGTTCAACAATCCTTACGACCCAGACCCAAACTCTGGGCAGAGCATGGATGAGTTGCGCGAGGCGATTTTACAGGCTTTAATGGAACGCGATTTGATTCCTGACGACATGCTGAAAGAGGCGCAAAGCACCAAAGATTTTGATAAAACACGCCTTTCGCAAGAAATTTCCAAAATGATTCAACGCATGAAAGACGAGGGTTACATTCGCGTCGATGACCCCGCGCCGAGCGAAGCCAGCGGTCAAGGCGGCGCGGGCGACCCAGGGCAGGCGCAATTTCAACTGACCGACAAAAGCATTGATTTCTTGGGTTACAAAACTTTGCGCGATTTGCTGGGTGGTTTGGGCAAGTCCAGCATGGGACGGCACGACACCAAAGAATACGCCTCGGGTGTCGAAATGACGGGCGACCTGAAAGATTACGAATTTGGCGACACCCTGAATTTGGATATCGGCGCAACCCTGACCAACACGATGGCAAAAGGACTCGAGAATCTCGAGGAATCCGATCTGGTGGTACGTCAAGCCGAGTACAAAAGCAGCGCCGCAACCATTGTGATGCTGGACTGTTCGCACAGCATGATCTTGTACGGCGAGGACAGGTTCACACCCGCCAAGCAAGTCGCGCTCGCACTCGCGCACATGATTCGCACGCAATACGCGGGTGACACCATCAAGTTTGTCTTGTTTCACGATTCTGCCGAAGAAATTCCCTTGGGCAAACTGGCGCAATGCCAAGTTGGTCCGTACCACACGAACACCGC
>JANLWR010000655.1:0-2189 GCA_031364625.1 Deinococcales bacterium
AACAACGCGCCGCCAATGCCCAAGCCAACAAATTTGGGAATCAAGCCAAAAATTGAAACCTCAACGCTGTCAGCTTGCCGCTCGAGTTCAAAATAACCCGCCACTGTGCCGTCCAAGTACGCCAGCCAAGTCTCGAGTTCGGGGCGGTTGAGCCAACTTTCCCACTGGGCGTACGTCCACGGCAGGCGATCAATCCAAAAGTAATCGCTGCCGACTGCCGTGTACAAAAAGCGGTTCAGTTCGGGCAATGGTATTTCGGCGCGTTTGATCTCGAGGTTTGGAATGTTGCGGGAAGATGGTTTGAACTCGGTTTGGCTGTGCATCTCGAGCGAGTATGTGGTGACATCGACAAGCATGTAAAGTAGTTTAACGTGTTTTGTGACTTCAGCCTTAAACCCCAGTCTCGAGTTTGAAAACGAGATTTCAAACGGATCAGATTTCAAGATGCTCGAGTTTCAATTGAAGGAGATTCAGGGCATCAAGGTTAAAATGAATCAAATGCTGAAACAACTTTGAAGGAGCGCCCAATGAACATTTCCCAGACTTATGATTATCTTGTTCGCGCACGTCGGGATTTGTGGAGCACGCTCGAGAGTTTACCCGATGAGGTTTTATCGCGCCCACTTTTAAAAGGTGAACGATTTCGCTGCATCAAAGACCTTGTGTTTCACACTGCGGCTGTCGAAGACGGCTGGATTCATTACACCATTCTATGCGACGAGCCTGTCGAAAATTCTTTTCCCGCCTTAAAAGGGACTGAAGACGCCTCGAGTTTGGAGCTTGGATTGTTGCTGGATTACTGGCGGGCTGTGGAGCAAAGTACCCTGACTTACCTGGCGGCGCTGACCGAAGATGATTTGAAACGACTCGTGGACGACTCGCCAACAGAACGTTATGCTCTGGACGGTTTGCTTTGGCACGTCATGATTCATGAAATGAGGCACACAGCCCAAATTGCCGTACTCCTTCGCACCCAAGGCATCAAGCCGCCCTCACTTGACCTGTTGTTTTACCTGCCAACCCAATAAACACGACAAAAATCCAACCTCGAGCTTCGTTAATGACGGTTTCTCGAGTGACTTGCTTGACCTCGAGCTATTTTGCATTGGGGTTTGAAACATTTTGCGTCTGGCGTTTTGCGTCGTAAAATAAACCATGCAATTTGAAGGCAGACCCAGCATCAGCAACGAAACCGTCGAACAGTATTTTGGCGAGTACGGTTGGACCTTTGAAACCCTGCAAGATGGCGTTTGGCGCACTGGTTTTCGCGGCGAGAACGGTTTTTTCACGATTTTTATACGCTTAACCGACGCCTGGTTGTACATGACCATCAGCCCTTTTGTGCCAGCTCCAACCGACGAAACCTGTAAAATCCAAGCTTTTGAAGCGATGCTGCATTTCAACCGCGACATGAACCTGGCAAAATTTGTACTCGACGAGGACGAAGACATCACCCTGACCGTCGAACTGCCGATTGCGGCGCTGTTGTACCCCGTGTTTGCCGAAGGTTTAACAGCCCTGGCGTATTACGCCGACGATGTTCACGACGAAATGCTCGAGATCAGCACCGACAGAACCGCAGTCTCGAGGTTCAAGGGTCTGGGCGGCGTGGTGGGTAAAACGATTCGGGCTTAACCTCGACGCAGCTCCAACCAAGACTTTGCTTCAAAATCGCTTACTCGTCCACCTCGAGCCGTTTGCCCTCCCAAACATCAATAAAACTCGAGCCTTCGTGCACCTTGGCGCTGTGCGGCACGTTTGCTGGAATATTGTAATGTTCGCCCGTTTTCAGGACATGCATCACGCCAGCGACGGTCAATTCCACCGTGCCTTCAATCACAATGCCCCATTGTCCGGCGTGGCTGTGCTCGGGAACAAGAATGTCCTGGGTGGCATGAAAAAAGCCGACTTGCCCGTCAAAACGTTGGCGTTTACAGCACTTTGCACAATGTTTGACGCGAAGCGGCGAACATTGGCGACCAAAGGGAGTGGCAAAAGACAGCGCCTTGCATAGAAGTGAGAGCAAGAATTGCGTCAACGGATATGCAAGGCGCTGTAAGCCCGTCCAGACTTCGACTTTGGGAAATTGTTCAATCCAATTTGCGAATGCCATGTTGACTCCTTGTTGATGCTCGAGCCTCTCGGATGTTCAGGGTTTGAGGTCAGGGAAACCGCAAAGTCGTAAATCA
>JANLWR010000656.1:0-12999 GCA_031364625.1 Deinococcales bacterium
CGGGCACGGGCGGGTCGAGCACCTCGAGTTGAGCCGCCAGAGTTTCTCGGACGCTGGCATATTTGTACATTGGGAATCGATGACCGTCGGGCAGCGCAATCGTATAGGCGCTGCCCGAATACGCTCGGAATTTTGATTGAAACGCATTCAAAGTGGGTTCAGGTTAACGCCTGCGCCCAAAAAACACATCCTCGAGGATTACGGTTGGAATGTTGAATCAGGGCGTTGAAATTGCGGTAATCTTCTCGAATGGAATTGCACCTGATTCGTCACGCCGCCGCCGAAATCCCGCACCTTGACTTGCACGATACAGACCGAAAATTGACGTTTAAGGGCAAAGACCAAGCCAAAGTCCTGCGCAAAACCTTGCAAACGCTCGAGGTCAATTACGATTTGGTCTTGTGCAGCCCCTGGCGTCGCGCCCGAGAAACTGCCAGTGTACTCGAACCAGTTGCCGACAAACTCGAGCCTTGCGAGTTATTGGCTCGAGCGCCCAGTGCCGAATTGCAGCAATTGATCGAAGATTTGGCAGGCAAGCATAAAACCGTGGCATTGGTCGGACATCAACCCTGGATTTCTGAATTGACCGCGTTGTTGCTGCTGAACGACGCCAGTTTGGGCGACAAATTCGAGTTTAGAAAATCCAGCCTCTACGCGCTCGAGTGGACGCCGCATCAAGCATTTTTGCGTTTTGTCTTGCCGCCGGGTGTGCTGCGCCGACTGCGGTAATCCAAATCCTCGGCGTAAAGCTCGAGTTTGCGGTCAAAGGCTTTCTCGAACAAACCTGCCTGTTTGCTGGCTTCAACCAATTCGACCCGAGGCACTTCGCTGGCAATCAATTTGATTTTTACCGCGTCTTTGGCAATCTCAAATTCCAGGTCGGTGACACGCCCAGCCCGTGCCCGCTCGAGGTATTCCGCCAGCCGCAAACAGGCGCTCAAACGCAGCAGGCGCTTGTCATCGTCAGGCTCGAGAATGCTTTTAAAATCTCCAAGTTTAGGGTCGCCCTTGCGGTGGTACTGGGTCAAAAGCGCCAACATCACATGTTCGCGGTGCGACAAACCTGGCATTTGAGAACTTAAAATCAAATACGCGCTGTGCTTGTGATGGTCAAAATAATTGACCGCCATGCCAATGTCATGCAGGTACGCCGCCGCATCCAAGAGCAGCGCCTCGCTCGAGCCGTAACGGTGCAGGGCTTGGAGTCCGTCAAACAACTTGCGGGTCAGTTTACGCACGTTGTCGGTGTGCGCCTCGGGTTGCGGATACTGCGAGAACAAATTTCGTGCCGCCATCGAACGCACCTCGGGCATCAAATGCGGTTCGGGCAGGAAATGCCTGTAAAATGCGCCCTCACGCACGCCCTGCCCCGAAATATGAACCCCCTCGAGATGCGCCTCGCGCAAGACCGTGCGGTAGACCAGCGCCCCCGCCAGAATCACATCGGCACGGTCAGGATGAATCCCGGGCAGGGAGCGCTCACCCTTCTCGAGCTTGAGGAGTTTTTCAACCACCTCCTCGAGCGCATCACGCCTCAAAAAATAACCGTGAATCATGTCAAACGGATAATTGCTGGCTTTCTGCACCGCCCGAGCCAAATTCCTGATCGTGCCACCCATCGCCACGAGCGGCGCTTTTTCTTGCCTCACCCGCTCGAGTTGCGATCCCATCTGGGTTTTGACGTGTTTCTCGAGCGCCGTAATTTCTTTGCTGTTGGCTTTATCGCCCCTCAAAAATTGTTCGGTCAAGCTCACCCCACCAAGCGGGAACGCCTGCCCACGCACAAACCAGCGGTTCTCGAGTTTGGAAAGTTGCGCACTGCCACCGCCCAAATCCATGACCCAACAATTTGGGAAGACAAAACTGTTCGCCACCGCCAGCGCCCCGTACCGCGCCTCATCCTCGCCGGACAAGACTTTAAACTCGAGGTTTAAGCCGGTTGTGCGCGACAAGAAATCCTGGCTGTTCGCCGCCTCGCGCACCGCGCTGGTGGCGATCACCTCGAGCCGCCCGAGTTTGGTCGCGCCAGCGTAATCGGCGTACAGTTTTAAGGCATCCAAGGCGCGTTCAATCGCGTTTTTATCCAGTTCGCCGCTCGAGGCGAAACCTTCGCCGAGCCGCACGGGTTCGCGGATTTCGTCGGTCAGTTTAAACCAGTGCCCTGGTTCGTACTGGTAGACCACAAGCCGCGCCGTTCCCGAACCCATGTCCACAATCCCGATACGCTCCGTCATGGTTTTATCGTACCTTGAGCCGCAGGGTTCACGTCCCTCGAAATTGAAAACTTGAATCAAAAGTCACCCGATTTTTGACTGGGTAAAGTTTAAAACGTGCTTGTTATTTTATGTTAAGACATCTATACTGTTGTCATGATACCACCATTCGCCCCCACAGGCGAACTTCCACCAGGCATTCACTGGTCAGACTGGTCAGAACTCGAACTTCGTTTTGGTTTCTCGAGCCGCCGTCAAACCTTACTGACCGGACTCAAACAAGGTTTAATTGCCCTTAAAACCGCAGGCTGCGCCACCGCCTACATTGACGGAAGTTTTGTCAGCAGCAAACTCGACCCAGGCGATGCCGATGTCTGCTACGAAATCGCTGGAATGCGCGGAAAACTGCTCGACCCTGTACTGCTCGATTTTTCAAACGCTCGAGCTGCCCAAAAAGCCAAATACGGCAGCGAATTCTTTCCAGCCGAAGCCGCCGCCGCACCCAACGGAACACAGTACCTCGAGTTTTTTCAACTCAGCAAAAACGGCAAAAACAAGAAAGGCATTGTCGCACTGGATTTGAAAGGATTACAACCATGATTACCAACCAATACCAATACCGCCAAAGCAAAACACAACTCCGCAAATTTCAAGAAGCCATTGCCAACCTTCAAAAACGACCGCTCGGCAAAACCGACGCCATCATGCGTCAAGCCGAAATCAACGCCATGCACAGCACCTGCGAAGAATTACAAACCGAAATCACAACCTTTGAGAACCTCAAAAACAACGCTCAACTCGAGTTCAGCACCGACAACCTCGAGCAACTGCCGCTCGGTTTGGTACAAGCCAGAATTGCCAGAGGCTTAACCCAAGAAGAACTGGCAAAACGACTTGGTGTACCCAAACAACAAGTGCAACGTGACGAGGAAACCTTGTACACCAGTGCCAGTTTGCACCGACTTGCCAAAGTTGCCGACGTGCTTGGCGTGCGGATTGAAACCAAATTTGCTAACGCATAAACTCAAGAGAGAGAAAAACCAGCAACAAACGAAACTCGAGATAGAAAACCTGAAAAAATCACCCAGTTTTTGGCTGGGTGACACTGGAAACACCGCTGAATAAAATTATGAATCTTGCTGAGAACCCGAAACCCGATGATGCCAATAATCCTGATCTTGCCTGTTATGAGCAATCGCGTAAATAAAAATAGCATCAGGATCAACCATGTAATACACAATGTACGGGAATTCCTCGAGATGAATTCGACGCACACCAAACTTTACCAACTTAAAAGCCTCTGGAAACAAGCGAATGTTCTCAAAACAAACCTCGAGCGCCGCCTGAAAACGCAAGACCAAATCAGGCGATTTGTCACGGTAAAATTCGGTGTTTGATCAACTCCACCCGAGCCTCGAGTTTAAAGATGACCTTTAAGTTCATTCATCACATCCTCGAGTGGAATGCCTTGAGTTTCGCCAGAACGCAACCTGGCGGCGCGTGCCAGGACAATATCTGACCATTTTTCATCAAATGCAGCATCCACAGGACGATTGATTTCGTTGATGAACGCGCCCAAAGCAACTTGATCGGCTTTTGGCAGTTCGAGAACTTGTTTTTTGATTTCGGTCAGGTTCATGGGATTATTTTGCGCCTTTTGGAAAATTAGTCAAGTTTTTGAAAAGTATTTCTGACAGCAAGTCTCGAGGTGCTCTTTCTACGATTTGTAAGTGAAGCACGAAAGGGAAAACCAGCAACAACAAAAGCTCGAGATTCTAAACCCGTGAAAACTCGAGAGAAAAAAGTCACCCAGTTTTTGGCTGGGCGATGCTCGAGGGTTTGGGGGGTATAAGGAAAAGAGATTGAGGGTTTATTTTTGAAACTCGAGTTTTAACCCAAGCCCATGCACGTCATCAATCAAGGTTCGAGTTTATCCTAAAAGTGAAAATGCAATACGCTACCCGCTGTCGTATCAGATTGCTTAACACGTTTAATCAATTCCTCGAGCCGCATGGCAACCGCCATCGAAAACACTTGATGCTCTTCACCCGAAACCTCTCGAGCCACAGAGACAGGAACGTCAGACACAACAACTTTCACCCCAGTTTTTGTGGTGTAGGTGTATTCAATTCTGGTCTCGAGCATGGTCGTGGTCATATTGACTTGCAGTGTACTGCTCCTCAACTCAAATAGTATGAACTGTGATCACAATGTACGAATCAAAATACGAAACCTTAACCCGAATCCAGCGCTTATCAGGAATTTGATACTCGAAATTAATTCCTGCTTTGCGACTCAAATCATTGCTTGGCAAATCCTTAGAAACGGCTTTGCCAAGCAAAATCGCTTCAAACAATGCCACGGGCGGAATGTCTTCATCTTGAGCCGCCGCAAACGCATGGGGATGAATTTTGATTTCTTCATGCCACAGTGCCGTATGGATCAAATTCAATTCCCACTCGAGAATCTCGAGGGTTGAAAAATCAAAACCTGTGGGTGGATCAGGCACGTTGGAAGTATACCGTTAAACCATTTTGGGAAAATGGGTATGGGTGAAGCTCGAGGCTTTGGTGGGCGTATATCAGGAAGATTGAAGTCGTGACTTGACACTCGAGAGGGAAAACCAGCAACAAACAAAACCTCGAGATTTGAAACCCACGTCGGTGGCTCGAGATGGAAAATCACCCAGTTTTTGGCTGGGTGAAGCTCGAGGGTTTGCTGGGCGGGAAGAAGGTTGAGGGTGTGTTTGAGGCTCGAGAAAAACCAGCAACTATATGATAAAATTCTTGCATGAAACAATCTCGAGCGGTGTTAATCATGCTGCTGTTAGCAGTTTAATCATGGCAAAAGACAAATACCACGATGCCGTCAAAAAAGCACTCGAGAAATCGGGCTGGATTGTCACTCACGACCCGCTCTTAATTTTGTTGGGACGAAGCAATATTCAAATTGATTTGGGTGCAGAACGCCTAATTGCAGCACAAAACGGTCTCGAGCAAATCGCAGTTGAAGTCAAGGTTTTTGGTCAAGCATCGTTCACAACAGCCTTTCATCAAGCACTGGGGCAATTCCTAAATTACCGCTTACAACTTGGGAAACGCGAACCAGAACGAATCCTCTACTTGGCAGTTCCGATTGATACCTTCGATTTGTATTTTAATTCCGAACTTGCACTGGATGCCATTGCACATTATCGAGTCAACTTAATTGTTTACAATCCACAAACAGAGGTGATTGAACAATGGATCAAACCTTAACGAACGCACAGATTATTTTGAACGTGCTCGAGCCTTTCAAGTCTTGGCACACCCCATACGCAAACATCAATTACGAAGTCCTGACTGACCCTGCACAGCAACATTTTCAAGTGGTTGCCAGTGGTTGGGACGGTCAAAAACGAGTCCACACCATGCTGGTTCACATTGTCATCCGTGAGCATTTAATTTGGCTCGAAGAAGACTTAACCGATGCCGAAATTGCCGAGCAGTTAATTGAGCAAGGTATTCCAAGGGATCATATTGTTCTGGGGTTTCAAGCGCCATACAAGCGCGGGTTGTACGGTTTTGCGACAGGGGAAGCATAAATTCTCGAGCTATTCTAACAGCGTAAAACCTGGCAGTAACGCAATCAAATCTCGAGCTTGAAACATTCAAGAGAAAAACCAGCAACAAACAACACTCGAGATTTTAAAACCGTGAAAACTCGAGATGGAAAGCCACCCAGTATTTGGCTGGGTGACGCTCGAGAGAGATCTGATTTTAAGCGATTTTGACGGATTTCTCGAGTCTTACAAGAATTCCAATTCAAGAAGGTGAAGCCAAGATTTAGTAACCAACAGCTTCAATTCTAGCTTTTGCATTTGCCCATTGCTCTCTCCGACAAGACAAGGGTAAACCACCAACAGCCTCAGCATTCCTGCAAGGCATTTCCCATTGCTCGACAGGTACAAATAAATGTGCATCGGCATCACCTTTGCCCCTCACGAGAGCTTCAGCCGATGCAGTGCTAGGACCAGCGCAAGGACCAGTTACAGTGATCAGATTTGAGTATCCAGAAACTAGATAGGATAAACCAGGAGATGGTTTACTCGTTCTGACACTTGCCCTTGCTCCACAATCAAGCCCTGACACGGAAACATAAGCTGCATGTTCGACCCCAACACAAACAAATCTAATAGGGACATTTGTTTTCAACACTCCACCAACACGAATATCAAGCGTTCCCGCAGTTGCCCCAGAAGGAAGGAAGGTTTCTGGACACAAACCTTCTAATTTAATCTGAGTTGAACCATTTGCAGAAATTGAACCCGTAGCACCACCAATAATATTCACTCGAGACAATCCGGTTAGGGTTGCTGTGTAAGCGACTGATACACGACTTAAATTTTGAATTGAAATACTAAGATTTGCTGGTACTATGCTCCAACTTGGGTTGCTCGAGAAGAATTTCGCGGAAGCTGAACCAGAAAGCTTTACATCTTCACATAGAATAGTTACAGGAACTAACACTGGACTCGAGGCATTTGGAGCGTTATGACTAAGCGTAAATGTTCCAGTCCAAGTTGAAGGTATTTGCGAGCATTTATACCAAATGTATCTTGTTGTAGAGCCACCTGCTGCAACAGTTCCTGATCGGATAATTGGTGGTAAAAGTGAAACTGAAGTATCGCTCAAGGAAACACTAATTCCCAATCCTTGACCTTGCAACTGAAAACCATACGCGAGTGGTCCATTTCCCACTGGGGCTTTATTTCCCCATCTAACAGCGACAAATCCCTCATGTCCAAGATCATCCGCTATGTTGATAGGATTAGGGTTTGGTCCGTCGAGAATTGGTGGACAGCCTGGAATAGGTACATTCCCAACAACTCGTTTACCCGCGATACACTCAAGATATGCAGCCCACGTCGCCTCTATTGCACTTCGAGAGAATAAGCTATTTGAGATTACGCCTAACACATTGGTAGAGATTGCGCCACTTATACCTGAACCGCCAAGGACAACACCCGCTACTTTCCATAGGATTGCGGGTTTTGTAAGAAGAGGTCCACCAATACCACCAAGGGCAGCTCCCAGAATTGCATCACCCACACCACCAATTAATGTGCAGACAGCTTCTCGATAAGCTAGTGCAAGATCTGTGCAGTTTCCACTAGCACAACCTGAAGGAGGTGGTAGTAACAATTTGCAAAGATTATCTACTACCAATCGAGAGTTAGTCCGAGGTGCAGAAACCGCTTGAGCTGTATCAATACTGTATTTCAGGTACACCTTAGCCAATGCCTTCACCAAAGTTTCCTGGGCAGTGGTCGCTAAAGTCCCATCAGGATTTATTAAAGTCCCAATTTTACCTATATCAATATTGGTTTGCAAAAGTAAATCATAAAATTTGGCAGTATCCAATACTTGAGTGTATTTTAAAAGATATTCGACGTTTCCTGATAGGTCAATTCTGCCAAAAATCAGACTTATGCCATTCTCAACGACAGATTGAAATGCTTTGCCACGTGTGCCACTCGAGACTGTTGTTAGGTCAGGACTTAACACTAAATTTGTTGCTTTGAAAGTAGTGTTTGCTTGAAGAATTGCGATAACATCTGGAACACTGTAGCCAGTTGGGAACAAGTTCGTTGTTGGTACAATTTGCCGCGCCCTACTCGTACTTTGCCACTCGAGCTTCACCGTACTTGCATTCGTGGCGTTGCGGTAATACTCCAGCCTAATGTCGTACTTGATGTTTGCGGTCAATGCCACTGTGCCGCTTCGGACTCGGCTTACACCATCTACCCAGTCATTTACCAACACTTGCCCGTTCACCATCAACCGTGCGCCGTCGCTCGAGGTTAGGTAAAAAGTGTAGGTTTCGCTAAAGGCTGGCATGATCTGACCAGTCCAACGCACGCTGTAGCTTGTGCTGGCAATGCCTGCAACTGGGGCGGCAGTACCAAAATTCAGGTCTATCACTGCATCTTCTCGAGTAACAGAAGTACCCGTGAAGTCCATGTTGTCAAAATACTGCCCTGTCAAAGCGTTCGCCAAGGCTTTTGTTTGGGTACTTCCACTTGTGGTTGGGGCGGGTTCTTGCAATCCGCACGCGACCAGTGCGACCAGCAAAGCCAGAATTTTAAACCATTGCTTCAAACTGTTTAACATTTTTACTCCTTCAAAACACAACCCTCGAGCCTTGGCAAGAAGGTTTTTGATTCCGTAGTGATGGTGGCATGGGGCTGGGGAAACTTGGGAAAAAATCCAAGCCAGACGCAAAAAACGCCAAATCTCCAAAATCAATCTCGAGGTTTTCTTGACTTGCTCGAGGTTCAAAAGTCTTCAAGCGTTACATCGAACGGAAATTTTTGCTGGCTTTGTGTTGTACACGGCGGATTTCCTGTTGTGCCGCTTCGATTTCTTGTTCTAAACTGATCGCATCAATCCAATCGCTCAATGTTTTCTTGCCTTCTTCAACGGCTTGAATGGGGGATTTGCAGTTTGTCCCTTCAAGGAATTTTTTGGTGGCTCAAGCCAGGTACGCCGTTTTTTTCATGAACACTCCTTGTCTCCCAACGCAATGCAGTGCAATCAAGCTTCAATTGACCTCGAGTCGTTAAAAACTCTTGGAATCAATCGTGGCACGAGGCTGGGGAAACTTGGGGAAAAATCGTTTCTGGACAGCAAAAATCAAAAAATCTTACATTTCATCTCGCGGTTTCAAGATGCTGGGTGCAAAACACGAAAGAATTTTGGTCAGGAACGGTTAAACTGTAAGCCTCGTACTGTCAATAGGTGACATCATGCCAACCAAAACCCCAACATCCAAACGAAGCGCTAAAGGCATTCCTCGACCTTTACCGCACGAAATCCCACGCGCACGGTTGCTCGAGCTTTTGGCGGGGACTGAAAGCAAAGTGGTGGCGTTGCTTGCGCCTTCTGGGTACGGAAAAACCACGCTGTTGGCGCAAAATGCCAGGGGGTTAACGCAACCTGTGGCATGGGTGACACTGACCGAAGATGCTGCCATTCCGATCATGTTGGCGGCAACGGTGGCAAAAGCGGTGTTGGAAGCCGTGCCGAAAATCAATTTGTCGGCTTGGGAAACCTCATTAACAATTGGTGATTTACCAGATCGGCTGGCTCGAGTGTTGGCTGAAGATTTGAACGCTGCCGAAATTGGTATTCATTTGGTTTTGGATCGCGCCGAACGGCTCAGTTCGGATTCTGGGCGGTGGCTCGAGGCTTTTATTGAAACCCTAGACGAAGATCATCGGGTGTGGGTGGCTGGGTACGAGGGTTTGCCCTTGCCATTGGCGCGGTATGTGGCGGCGGGTGTGGCAACGTTAATTCCTGCCAGTCAACTCAATTTTACGCTTGAAGAAACAACGGCTTACTTGCAAGCCAGAAACTATTCAGGCGATGCCGCGCAAATTCATCAATCGCTCGAGGGTTGGTCGGTTGGTCTGGCGTTGCTGGTCGCGGGTGGCGGCTCACAATTGCAACCTAAAGATTTGGTGCTCGAGACACTGCGGCGTTTACCCCCAGGGCTTCAACAATCTTTACCCGAAGCGGCAGTGCTCGAGATTTGGAGCGAAGAATCGGCTGTCACTGTGGGTTGTCAAATGCCCAAAGGTTGGTTGCGGAAGGCGGTAGATATCGGTTTGCCATTAACGCCACTCGATGCCAAAAATTACCGACCTCACACGGTTTTAATCGAAGCTTTGGAAGCAGAATTATCGCAAAATCTCGAGCGTCATGCGGTGTTGCATAAGGCGGTGGCTGTAAAGGCAGAACAGGCTGGGGATTTACTGAGAGCGGTACATCATTTTCAACGTGCCAAAGATTTTGTTGAAGCCTGTCGCTTGGCAGAAATTATTGTGGCAACAGCAGTAGACCGAGAGGAATACGCGTTGATTCGTCAGTTGCTCGAGGGTTTCGTGCAATCAACCTTGTCAACACGCTTGAAATTGCGATTGGTTCATACTTGGATCAACACTGGAGAAGTAAACCAAGCCACAGATTTATTGCAGCAAGTTCGTGACAGTGGTTCTCAAGACCCCATGATGTTTTTGATGTTTGCTGTTTTGAGTTACCGACAAGGGCATTACGAGCATCAACTCGAGTTTGTTGAATTGGGCTTGTCTTTACAACCAGAAACACGATTGCAGGTTTCGCTGCTGCTGTCAAAATCTGCAGCGCTCTCCGAGCTTAGTCGAATTGTGGAGGATGTCATTGTTGCCGAACAAGCCGTTCGTATTGCGGAAAACTATGGAGGCAGATCGCTATTGGCAACAGCTTGGTCAGTATTGGCGGCTTCGTATGGAGCAGCAGACAAACGACCTGAATGTAAGCGAGCGTTTCATCAATCACTCGAGCGTTTTGCACAATTGAACATGCCGATGCGTCAACTTGCTAATTACAATAATTTTGCCAATTACCTTTCTGAATGGGGACAACTCGAGGAAGCTTTAAGCAATGCTCAACAGGGCATAGAAATTTCGCGTCGAAACCCTGATTTCTGGTTACCGTTGTTGCTAGCCACTCGAGCCATTCAGTTTTTGCGCTTGGGACAATTTCCCGAAGCCATTTTGGATTTCGGGGAAGCCATCAAGTTATGTCCAGATTTTGGTTTGGAAGGCTTTGGCTACAATTATCAATTGCTGATGATTCAAGCCCTTGTACTTGTTGGGCGTATTGATGAAGCGCGTCAAACCTTAAAAGAAGCTCAACTCGAGCGACCAGATGATGCTTCAATTCAACTCAGTCGCTTGTGTTTCTCTGAAGGGTTAGTGGCATTTTTTGAAGGTGATTTTGCAACTGCCAAACATCATTTTTCAACCATCACCGAAGATTTTGATCGTTATGATGCCCCTCGAGTCACCGCGTACTTGCTCGAGATTGCCCGCAGGGAAGGTAAATTAACGCGGGTTATGGTGGCAAAACTAAAAACCCAATTGGATGATTTGGGACACCGTGAACCATTGCGAATGGATGTGTTGCCGCTTCGTGGTTTGTTTGATGAGTGTGTGCGTCGGCGTTGGTTTGCTGAACTCTTTAAACCATTTGCTGTGCTTGCTCCTGAAATTTTACAACCCGTGTCCAAACCCGTACTGTCCATCAAAACGTTTGGAATGATGCAACTCGAGATCAACGCGCAACCCATCAAATTACCGTTTGCCAAAACCGCCGAGATTCTGGTGTGGTTAGCACTTCATGGCGTGGCAACTCGAGATGAAATCATCAGGGCAATTTTTGGCGACCCGCAATCTTCCAGTAACCTCGAGTATTTTAAAATTGCCATTCGGAAATTGCGTTCGGCTTTAAGCGAACATCCTGAAATGCGTTTTAATCCATTGTTGTACGAAAATGGTGCGTATCAAATCAATCCAGAACTCGAGGTGCAACTTGATGCAGCGGACTTTGAATGCATCGAACCCTCAATTTCGACTGACCCTGTGCTGCTTGCTCGAGTTGTCCAAACGTACTTGGGTGATTTCATGCCCAAGATCAAAACAGAATGGGTGCTTGAAAAACGCAGTGCTTTTCAAGAAAAAGCTTCAAGTGCAGCGCTCATGTTGGCTCAAATTCTTGAAATTGAAAATCCTGCTCGAGCCATTGAATTGTACCAATCCGCAATTTCTTGGAATGAATTTCAGCGAGAAGCATATTTAAGGTTAGCCAGTCTGTTACAAACCCAAGGTCATGGCAAAGCTGCGGCTCGAGTTCGTCAATCTTGGGATTTGATTTTTGCTGGAGATTGAGCGTGAGGGTCGATGCTATTCAATTTTAGCTTAAAACCTGAAAATCAAAAACCGTCTCGTTGTCATCCGCAAACACGCACCGCGCCTCGAGTTGCTCACCAGTCAGCACCCGCGCCAACCAGTACCGCGCATCGTCCCACATCCACTCGAGCGGCAGTGCGTCCAGTTCAAACCAGGCGGGGTTCATTTCCGCAGTCTCGAGCGGTTCACCTGTCCAATGTTTGGTGGTAAAAACGTGCACCAATTGATCCCAAGTTGGTTTGGCGGGAAACAAAAACTCGAGCGTTCCCATGAACACCAAATCCCTCTCGAGCACACTCAAGCCAGCTTCCTCGAGCAATTCTCGACTTGCGGCTTGAGATGGGGTTTCGCCCTCTTGAATACCGCCGCCAAAACCCGTGGTTTTTCCGGCGCCAAAACCGTGTTTTTTAAAGCCAAGCAAGACTCGAGCCTCCTGAATTGGGAAGCACAAAGTGACTTCACGCATGGTTTGATTAAAGCACGTTGAGGAATTTGAAAAGCTCGAGCCTTCGTACCAAACGAAATTGGGTTAATCTGGCAGGCGTAACCGTTCAAATCAAAGCCAGAAATCAGGATCGGAGTGTTATGAAATCAAGTATTGGTGTCGCCATTCTTGGCGCTGGACGCATGGGGCAAGAACACGCCCGCAATTTGCTGGGCATTCCGAACGCTCGGGTTGTGGCGATTGCCGATCCGATTCAAGCCGCCCGAGACGCCGCACAAGTCTTAACTCGAGCCGAGAAGACTTATGCCGAACCCAGTGATGCTGTGAATGACCCAAACGTTGACGCGATTATTATTGTCACACCAACCAACACGCACGCCGATCTGATCGAACTTGCCGCCAATGCGGGCAAAGCGATTTTTTGCGAGAAACCTGTGGCACTCGATTTAACCCGAACCGTCAAAGCGCTCGAGGTGGTGAACAAGGCTGGCGTGCCATTTCAGATTGGTTTCAACCGTCGTTTTGACCCACCGTACATGCTGGCAAAACAAAAACTCGAGGCTGGCGAATTG
>JANLWR010000056.1:0-2523 GCA_031364625.1 Deinococcales bacterium
AGCGTGGTTGGGGTAGACTTCATGGGGTGAATTCCTTTCTATGGTTCGTTCAGCACGATTACCGTAGCAGGAATTCACTCTTCGTTTTTTAGGTTAGACGTTTTGACGTGTACTTAGATTTTGTGTCTATTCTCGAGCAAGAATTTTAAGCGGGGAACAAACTGCCTTGACGCAATTCTGCAGTGGCTTTGTTCTGCGCCAGAACGCTGGCAAAACGCTCGATCAACTCTGGATCGTAAATTTTCCCCGCCTCAAAACGCATTCGTTCCATTGCTTCGCGGCTGTTCAGTTCTTCGCCGCGCTCAGAGGTCAGGCTGTCGTAGGCGTTGGAAATTGCAATGATTCTCGAGAAAATAGGAATCGCATTGCGGCTTAATTTCTTCGGTGCGCCCGTACCGTCCCAGTGCTCGAAGACGTGCAAAATACCAACCCGTGAAGCCTCGAGTTCTTGAACGTGCGACAAAATATTAAAACCCAAACCAGCCACGGCGGCAGGCTCGAGACCCTCACCGCTGAGACGCCCGAGGTTATGGAGCATGGCGGCAAACCAGACATCGTTTTGTTCCTGGCTCGAGAGTCCAATTTCGCGTGCCAGCGCCATGGCGTAACTGGTCACGCGCTGCGCATGTCCGAGTTGGGTAAAATCTTGGGCTTCGATGGCTTCAATGAACGACAAGGTCAAATGCCAGGCGAGTTGACGGTGATAGCCAAGTTGTCTGATCAACGTCAAACTTTGCGAAACCACCCAAGACCAGCGTTGAACAGCCTCGAGCACGGTTGGTTCAAAACTCTGATTGCCGTAAGCATCCAGAACAATTGCGCCCAGAATGCCTTTGCTGCCACTGCTGTCACGCATTGGAGCGATTAAGGCATTGCGAACCTCACGCAAACCCATCGCACCCAATTTGGCACGAACCTCGGCAACGTTGGGGTTGAACAAATCACCGCTCATGTTGCTCGAGATGCGCGGCGTGCCATCGTTCCAGGGTCCGACCAATTCCAAATCAACAAAATCCTGGCTATAGCCTTTGACCGCCGCAATTTTATCAGTCCCCTGACGAATCACGGCATAAGCTCGGGTGGCGGCTGGCGCGAGTTCGAGCGCATGGGCAAGTGCAAGCTCGAGAAGCTGTTTTTCAGAGCGCACCGTTAAAAGTTCGGCAGCCGCTTTGAGGGAATCGGCGGTGGTTTGTGGACTTGCCTCTTCGCGTTTACGACGGAACATCTGACCAGTATACGGTCTGAAAATGAAAAAAGCCCAGGATTTTTAACAATAACTCGAGGGACGGTCTGAGAGTCCCTCGAGATTGACTTGGTTTTTATGGACAAATGTTCAAGATGCTTGCGGCGTTGCGAGGAATGATTGTGCCCGTGCTGGCGGTAAAGTTGCTCGAGTTGTTGTTCGTATCGCTGCAACCATTGGCGGCACGAAGAATTGATGCTGTCAGGCTTGGAGTTGGTGCAGCCGCAGTGCCTTCAAAAAAGTTGGCAGTGCCGTAACCGACCAGATCAACAATTTTGGCAAGATCGGTTGGGTTGCAAACTGTACTGCCTCCGTTGCAAGCCAAAGCTGTATTGACATTGCCAAGAATAACTTTTCCGTTTGTGCCAGACATGTTCGTTGTGCCTGTGGCATTTGGGGTTGGTAATGTTACCCCGTTTGCGCCGCCAGAGGCAAGCTGAACCAAATAATACTGACCAGGCGCGATTGAACCCGTGAGCGTTGCGGCTAACGCAAAATTTCCTACTCCTGTCGCACTGGCATATTGTACTGACCAACCTGTAATGGTGACGGCTTGACCACCAGCGTTGAACAGTTCAACAAAATCATTTTGCAAACTTGCCCCCACGTTGCCACCTGCACCGTACACTTGAGAAATCACAATTTTGCCCGGTGTCACCGTACTGTTCACGGTTACGCTTTGGGTGGCGCTGGCGGTTTGCGTGTTCGCATCCGTCATCGTGGCAGTAATGGTGTAATTTCCGGTGCTCGAGAAACTGTGCGTGGCACTGGTGGCGGTGTTCGCCAGTGTTTCGGTCGCTGAACCATCACCCCAGTTGACCGTTAAACCCGTAATGCTCGAGCCTGAAGCTGGGGTAGCAGAAATGCTCAGGTTGTACGTGGTGTTGACCGTGACGCTGCTCGAGCCAGACACGCCAATGGATGGGCTTGGCAGGGTGACAGCCACGGCTTTGGTGGCGTTGGCGGTCAGGGTGTTTGCATCGGTTGCCGTGACCGAAATCGTGACGTTCCCAGCGCTCGAGTACGTGTGGCTGGCAGTCGTGGTGTTCACCGCCAGATTCTCGAGCGTCGAACCATCGCCCCAATTGACACTTAAGCCCGTTAAACTCGAGCCTGATGCTGGAGCAGCCGCAATACCCAGCGAATAACTGACGCCCGTGTTGACGCTGTTCGCGCCCGTCAAACTGACGGTTGGGCTGGCGGGCGCTGTGAGGTTCAATCCAATCACCACTGGGTCATGGTCGCTCGAGCGGAAGGCGTCGGCAGCGTACAGGCTGGTC
>JANLWR010000707.1:0-1989 GCA_031364625.1 Deinococcales bacterium
CGAGCGAATACTGCTTTAACTTGGTTTTGTAGTTTTTGCCTTGTTCCAAACTTTAAGTACGGCAGGCACAACCAATGCCAGAATCGCTATCGTTAAAATCGTGGCACTGATCGGACGGGTAAAGAAAACACTCGCGTCACCCTGAGCAATGCCCATGGCGCGACGGAATTGTTCTTCGGCTTTTGGTCCTAGAATCATGCCCACCACGGCTGGGGCAATGGGCACATCGAAGCGCCGCATCATGTAGCCAATCACACCGATAATGCCCAGCAATGCCAGGTCAAAAACGCTGTTGTTTAAACTGTAAACACCAATGCAGGCAAAGACCAGAATGCCACCGTACAACAACGGGCGTGGAATCTCGAGCAAGCGAACCCAAACGCCAGCGAGCGGTAGGTTGAGGATCAGCAGCATGGTGTTGCCAATGTACAAGCTGGCGATCAAACCCCAGACGAGTTGGGCGTTGTTGGTGAACAACAGTGGTCCTGGTTGAATGCCGTATTGTTGAAATGCCGCGAGCATGATGGCGGCGGTGGCACTGGTCGGCAAGCCTAGCGTGAGCAGTGGCACAAGTACCCCTGCGGCGGAAGCGTTGTTGGCGGCTTCGGGTCCGGCAACCCCTTCGATAGCGCCTTTGCCAAATTCTTCTGGGTATTTGGTCAGGCGTTTCTCGAGGGCGTAAGACAGGAATGTTGGTATTTCTGCGCCGCCGGCGGGCATGACCCCGAACGGAAAACCGAGCAGTGTGCCGCGCAACCAGGGTTTCCAACTTCGCGCCCAGTCTTCTTTGGTCATGCTGGCACGTTCGCGCAATTTAATGACTGCGTTGCTGCCAAGTTCGCGGAATCTCGAGGCGACGTACAGGGTTTCACCGACGGCGAACAGTCCGACCACCACGATCACGACTTCGACACCGTCGAACAATTCTGGGAATCCAAGATCAAAACGCGATTGACCGGTTAAAACGTCTGTGCCAACCAATCCGAGCAGCACCCCAAAAAGCAGTGACATCATGCCGCGCAGTGGACTCGAGCCAAGCACGGCGCTGACGGTGATAAATGCCAGCAGCATCATGGAAAAATATTCGGCTGCGCCAAACGCGAGTGCCAAATTGACCGCCACGGGTGCAAAAAACGTTAAGCCAATCGTGGCAAGTGTTCCTGCGACAAAACTGCCGATGGCGGCGGTGGCGAGTGCGGCTGCGCCGCGTCCCGCTCGAGCCATTTTGTTGCCCTCTAAGCTGGTGATGATGCTGGCAGATTCGCCTGGGGTGTTCAGCAGAATGCTGGTGGTGCTGCCGCCGTACATTGCACCGTAATAGATGCCAGCGAACATGATGAAGGCTGCCACGGGTTCGACTTTAAAAGTGACGGGCAGCAGCAACGCGACGGTCAGGGCGGGTCCAATGCCTGGTAAAACGCCGACCATTGTGCCCAGAAACACGCCAATAAAACCAAACAAAAGGTTGGTGGGTGTCAGTGCCACCGCAAAGCCTGCCAGCAACGAATTTAAGGTGTCCACAACCAACTCCTGTTCTTGTTTACAACGCCTTGCATATCCGTTGACGCAATTCTTGCTCTCACTTCTATGCAAGGCGCTTCTTGACCATAAAATGCACCTGTCGGGCATGGTCGCTGTCTGTTGCCACTCCCTTTGGTCGCCAATGTTCGACGCTTCGCGTCAAACATTGTGCAAGGTGCTCTAAAACGGCAAAATACCTTTTGGTAGGTTTAAACCCAAGCCTTTGGTAAAACCAAAATAGGTCACGAGCGACAAGGCAGTACCAATCAAAAAATCGATGCCGAGGCGTTTGGCTCGAGCCTCGCTTGGTAGGGTACGAAAGCCGCTGGCAACCGAGGTGAACATCAAACTGCTGGACAGAATAAAACCGATAGGGTTCAGTAAAAAAATTTGGATCAGCACGCCGCCAGCGATCCAGGCGACCGCCGCGGGCCCTCACCCCGGCGATAGCGCCGACATCGACCGCTT